>JAWWAT010000236.1:0-5735 GCA_033721635.1 Marinobacter sp.
GTCGACCGCAAGAAGCCGGAAGACCAGGGTGCCGGTGACCAGGGCCTGATGTTCGGCTACGCCAGCAACGAAACCGACGTACTGATGCCGGCACCGATCACTTTCTCCCACCGTCTGGTACAGCGCCAGGCCGAGGCCCGCAAGAGCGGCCTGCTGCCGTGGTTGCGCCCGGACGCCAAGAGCCAGGTGACCTGCCGCTACGAAAACGGTCGGGTTGCCGGCATCGACGCAGTGGTTCTGTCCACGCAGCACGATGAAGACGTGACCCAGGAAGACCTGAAAGAAGCGGTGATGGAACTGATCGTCAAGCACGCGCTGCCGGCTGAACTGCTGCACAAGGACACACAGTTCCACATCAACCCGACCGGCAAGTTCGTGATCGGTGGCCCCGTTGGCGACTGTGGCCTGACCGGCCGCAAGATCATCGTAGACACCTACGGCGGCATGGCACGCCACGGTGGCGGCGCCTTCTCCGGCAAGGATCCTTCGAAGGTCGACCGCTCCGCCGCCTACGCCGGCCGTTATGTCGCCAAGAACATCGTTGCCGCCGGCCTGGCCGACAAGTGTGAGATCCAGGTGTCCTACGCCATCGGCGTTGCCCAGCCGACATCGATCTCCCTGAACACCTTCGGCACCGGCAAGATCAGCGATGACAAGATCATTGAACTGGTGCGCCAGAACTTCGATCTGCGCCCCTACGCGATCACCAACATGCTTGATCTGCTGCATCCGATGTATCGGGCAACGGCCGCCTACGGCCACTTCGGGCGTGACCCTTACGAAATGACGGTAGGCGGCAAGACCTTTACCGCCTTCCCATGGGAGAAGACCGATCGCGCCGCGGCCCTGAAGGATGCTGCTGGTATCTAAACCGATTTCGGGCGTATGTCATCAGGCATACGCCCAAGCCAAACTGACTGACAGGAGAACACCATGAGCACTCCCGCAGAAAAGCTGAACAGCTTTGACGACTACAAAGTTCGCGATATTTCCCTGGCCGGCTGGGGCCGCAAGGAAATCAACATCGCTGAAGGCGAAATGCCGGCCCTGATGAAGCTCCGCGAGAAGTACAAGGCCGAGCAGCCGCTGAAAGGCGCCAATGTGATGGGCTGTATCCACATGACCATCCAGACCGCCGTGCTGATCGAGACGCTGGTTGAACTGGGTGCAAACGTGCGCTGGTCCTCGTGCAACATCTTCTCCACCCAGGACCAGGCTGCAGCCGCCATCGCCGCGCAAGGCATTCCCGTGTTTGCCTGGAAAGGCGAAACGGACGAAGAGTACGACTGGTGTCTTGAGCGCACGGTCGGAGCCGATGTCGACGGCTGGGAACCGAACATGATTCTGGACGACGGCGGCGATCTGACCGCCCTGCTCCATGAGAAGTACCCTGAAATTCTCGCCAAGTGCCACGGCGTGACCGAGGAGACCACCACTGGTGTGCACCGTCTTCAGGAAATGCTGCGCGAGGGTACCCTGAAGGTGCCGGCCATCAACGTGAACGATGCGGTCACCAAGGCCAAGAACGACAACAAGTACGGTTGTCGCCACAGCCTGAACGACGCCATCAAGCGCGCCACCGACCACCTGATGGCAGGCAAGAAAGCCCTGGTGATCGGCTATGGGGATGTCGGTAAGGGCTCCGCTGCTTCGCTGCGCCAGGAAGGCATGATTGTAAAAGTGACCGAGGCCGACCCGATCTGCGCCATGCAGGCCTGCATGGACGGTTTCGAAGTGGTGTCTCCGTACATTGACGGCGTGAACACCGGCACCGAGTCGGCCGTAAACCGTGATCTGCTGCAGAACACCGATCTGCTGGTCACCACCACCGGCAACATGAACGTGTGCGATGCGCACATGCTCAAGGCCCTGAAGAGCGGTGCCGTGGTCTGCAACATCGGCCACTTCGACAATGAGATCGATACCGCCTACATGCGCAAGAACTGGGAATGGGACGAGGTGAAGCCACAGGTGCACGTTGTGTACCGCGACAAGGCCACCAACGATCACCTGATCCTGCTGTCCGAAGGCCGCCTGGTGAACCTGGGTAACGCCACCGGTCACCCGTCACGAATCATGGACGGCTCATTTGCCAACCAGGTTCTGGCCCAGATGTACCTGTTCGAGCGCAAGTTCGCCGATCTGCCGGAAGATGCACGGGAGAAAGGCGTGTATGTGCAGGTTCTGCCCAAGCACCTGGACGAGGAAGTGGCCCGGGCCATGGTGGAAGGCTTTGGTGGCGTGATCACCAAGATGACGCCGGAGCAGGCCAAATACATCGGTGTACCGGTCGAAGGCCCGTACAAGCCAGAAAGCTACAAGTACTGATCGGGTAAACAGATGCAATCCCAGAAACAGTTCAAGCGCCGTTTCAGCTTTGAGTTTTTCCCGCCCAAGACCGACCAGGGTAAGGAAAAGCTGCAGAACGTGCGCAACCAGCTGGCCGAGGTGAATCCGGACTTTTTCTCGGTCACCTTCGGCGCCGGTGGTTCCACACGGGACCGCACCATTGAGACCGTGCTCAACCTGCACAGCCAGGGCGTTTCCACGGCTCCGCACCTTTCCTGCGTCGGGGGCACCCGCCAGGAAATCGGGGAGCTGCTGGATCTGTACCGGGAGCACGGAATCAACCGGATCGTGGCCCTGCGGGGCGACATGCCCTCCGGTATGGGAGCCGCCGGTGAACTGCGCTACGCCAACGAGCTTGTGGAGTTTATCCGCGAGCACAGCGGCGACACCTTCAACCTGGAAGTGGCAGCGTACCCTGAGTTTCACCCTCAGGCCCGCAATGCCGAGGAAGATCTGAAGAACTTTGCCCGCAAGGTTCAGGCTGGCGCCAACAGCGCCATCACCCAGTACTTCTTCAACGCGGACAGCTACTTCTACTTCATCGACCGGCTGGAGAAGATGGGCGTTACCATTCCGGTGGTACCGGGCATTATGCCCATCGTCAATTTCTCCAACCTGGTGCGTTTCTCGGACATGTGCGGCGCGGAAATTCCCCGCTGGATCCGCAAGCAGCTCGAAGCCTACGGTGACGACAGCGAATCCATCCGCAAGTTCGGTGAGGAAGTGGTGACCGAAATGTGCGAGAAACTGTTGAAGGCCGGCGCGCCGGGCTTGCATTTCTACACCCTGAACCAGGTGGAACCCAGCATTAGCATCTGGAAGAACCTGGGCATCAGTGAGCGGGAGAAGATTGCTTTCTGATGTGCGTAACCGGTGTCGGATTACGGCCCGTGGGTCCTAATCCGACTTACCTTTTTCCCGCAAATTTAAGCCGCTCATCGTAGGTTGGATCAGGTCCAAAGGACCGTAATCCAACAACTCCCGCCAGCCGCACCTACCCGCCAAGCATTTGATTTCCTGTGTCCATCTGCGTAATAGTCTAGAGTGTATGTGATGCAGTTCCATCAACGCTCCCCGGAGATCGCAGTCAACAGCAGTGATTGGTCCGGCTTGCCTTACCGGGCAAATGGAGCCTCATAAGAAAGAAAAGGAGATTGTATGAGCACGAAGTGGCTGAAGACCGTAAGCGCCAGCCTGGCACTCACCGTTGCCGCAGGAACCGTCAGCGCAGAAACCCTGCGCGTCGTCACTGACCCCAGTTTCGTACCATTCGAGATGATGGACCAGGAAACCGGTGAGATGATCGGCTTCGACATGGAGATCATCCGCGAGGTGGCCGACCGTGCCGGTTTCGAGATTGATCTGAACACCATGGATTTCAACGGCATTATCCCGGCCCTGCAAACCGGTAACGTGGACATTGCCATTGCCGGCATCACCATTACCGAAGAGCGTGAGCAGATCGTCGATTTCTCAGATCCATACTACGACTCCGGTCTGCGTATCCTGGTTCGCGAGGGTAACGACGAGGTGAGCGAATTCGACGACCTCGAGGGCAAGAAGATCGGTACCAAAATCGGTAGCACCAGTTACGACTATCTGGTCAAAAACCTGGATGCCAACGATGGCGTAACCCCCTACCCGGGCAGCTCAGACATGTACATGGCCCTGATGTCCCGTGCCATCGACGCTGTCTTCTATGACGCCCCGAACGTTGGCTACTTCGCCCGCACAAAAGGTGAAGGCAAGGTGAAGACCGTTGGCCCGCTGTATGAGGGTCAGCAGTACGGCATCGCCCTGAAGAGTGGCAGTGAGTGGGTTGATGATGTAAACGACGCCCTCGCCGCAATGAAGGAAGATGGCACTTACAAGACCATCTACGAGAAGTGGTTTGGCCCGATGCCTGAGGGCATGTAAGGGCTCCCGGACCCCCTGTGGTCTGATTCCCTGTGCCGGGGCTTTACGGCCCCGGCAATTCGTGACTCCAAAACTCTGCGGAGACTCTCACTGTGGAATTCCAGTTTCAGTTCGACTGGCAGGCAGCCATCGACTCTATCCCTTTTCTGATAAAAGGGATCCCCTACACCCTGCTGATTTCCTTCGGCGGTCTTCTGATCGGTTTTGCTCTGGGCATTTTCTTTGGCCTGCTGAGCATCAACAAGAAGTGGTTCCTGCGGTGGCCGGCAACCGCCTACATCGAAATCTTTCGTGGCACTCCGATCCTGGTTCAGGTCCTGTTTATCTTCTACGGCCTGCCCGATCTTATCGGTGGCCCCATTGATCCCCTGACGGCCGGCATCGCGGCTATTGCTCTGAACTCCGGCGCCTATATATCCGAGGTGGTCCGTGGTGGCGTTCAGTCCATCGACAAGGGCCAGACCGAAGCCGGGCTTTCCCTTGGCCTTTCCCGTACCCAGACCTTCTGGTCTGTCGTCTGGCCGCAGGCGTTCCGCCGGATGATTCCGCCCCTGGGTAACCAGGCCATTGTCAGCATCAAGGACACGTCCCTGTTCTCGGTGATTGGCGTGGGCGAACTGGTACGCCAGGGTCAGATCTACATTGCGAACACCTTTACCGCGTTCGAGGTGTACTTTGTGGTGGCAATCCTCTACCTGGCCATCACCCTGTCCCTGTCCGTCATTCTCCGCTTCGTTGAGCGGCGCGGACTGGCCTCTGTCTGAAGGAACGTTACCCATGACTCAGATTGTGAAAATGAAGGGCATGAACAAGTACTTCGGGAAACTGCATGTCCTTAAAGATATTGACCTTACCGTTGAACAGGGCGAAGTGGTGGTTATTATCGGGGCCAGCGGCTCCGGCAAATCCACCCTGATTCGCTGTGTGAACGGCCTTGAAGAATATGAATCCGGAACACTGGAAGTGGACGGCCAGCAGCTCGCGCCCAAGAGCGGCAACCCGAAAGCTCTGGCTGAAATCCGCAAGGAAGTCGGGATGGTATTCCAGCAGTTCAACCTCTTCCCTCACCTCACGGTGAAGAGGAACATCATGCTGGCACCCAAGAAGGTCAAGGATGCTCCGGAAACCGTCGCCAACGCCACCGCAGAGCGTTTGCTGAACCGGGTAGGCATCGGCAACCAGGCCGACAAGTACCCCAGCCAACTGTCCGGCGGCCAGCAACAGCGGGTCGCAATCGCCCGGGCCCTGGCCATGGAACCGCGTCTGATGCTGTTCGATGAGCCAACCTCAGCCCTCGATCCGGAAATGATCGGTGAAGTGCTGGATGTTATGCGGGAGCTGGCAAAGGAAGGCATGACCATGATGGTCGTGACCCACGAAATGGGCTTCGCCCGTGAAGTGGCCGACCGCGTGATCTATATCCACGAGGGTGCGATTGTGGAGCAGGGTAAACCGGACGACGTGTTCGA
>JAWWAT010000237.1:0-5718 GCA_033721635.1 Marinobacter sp.
AAAGACTTGTACTCGGCCATGTCCAGCTTCTGGCCCTTGTGATCGCGGTTCCAGCTGTCCATTTTTTCCTGGATAGCATCGCGCTTGGCCAGCAACTCACGGTTGCGTGGCGCCAGCTCGTTCACGATCTTGTCAAATTCTGCCCAGAATTTATCGGCATCGATACCGGTACCCGGGATCGCTTCGTTGTTCACGAAATCATACAGATTCTTTGCGACCTGAATGCCGCCGACTTGTACGCGTTCTGTCATCGTTGTCTGCCTCAGTGGGTTACGTTTCCCGACTCCCCCTTCATCTTGAGGGGGCATTCTAATTTGAGCGCCGCATTGTAAGGGAAAATCCTTACAAGATCATGCCTGCACGCGCAAAACTGGTCTGACCAACCAGTTGTTCCCGGAAATTCAGGCTTTGCGCCAGCTTGTCCCCTCGCGGGAGTCGTCCAGAATAATACCTTTTTCGAGGAGCTCGTCGCGGATCCGGTCGGCCTCGGCAAAATTCTTCGCCTTACGGGCATCTGCTCGGGCCTGGATCATGGCTTCGATGTCCTCGGCGCTAAGTTCACCACCTGTGTCTGCCTGGAAGAATGCTTCCGGATCCTGCTGCAGCAGCCCCAGAACACCTCCGAGCCTCACCAGAATCGCCGCACTGTGCTTGGCGTCCTCTTCACGGCCATCGCGGCGATGCTGGTTGATTTCGTTGGCAACCGCGTGCAGGACAGCAATGGCACCTGCAGTGTTGAAGTCATCATCCATCGCCTCGGCAAACCGCTCGTCGTGCTCGGAGTCCGGCACATCAGCAGCCTTGGCGGGCACAATGCCCCTCAGCGCATGGTATAGCCGGGTGAGCGTGCGGCCGGCCTCCGCCAGGTTTTCCTCGGAGTAGTCCACCTGACTGCGGTAGTGGCTGGAAACCAGGAAGTAACGGACCACTTCTGCCGGGTACTTCTCCATGATTTCACGGATGGTAAAGAAGTTACCCAGGGACTTGGACATCTTTTCCTTGTTTACCCGGATAGCGCCGGCATGCATCCAGGTATTCACAAAGGTGTGGCCGGTGGCACATTCAGACTGTGCGATCTCGTTCTCATGATGTGGGAACAGCAGGTCCGGACCACCGCCGTGAATATCGAATGTGTCGCCGAGGCAGCAGGTAGACATGGCCGAACACTCGATGTGCCAGCCGGGGCGACCATCGCCCCATGGCGAGGGCCAGCTAACCTCCCCTGCCTTTGCCGCTTTCCACAACGCAAAATCCGCCGGACTGCGTTTGGCTTCCTGCACGTCGACTCGCGCGCCCGCCAGTAGATCTTCCAGCTTTTTCTTGCTGAGCTTGCCGTAGTCATCGAAGGAATCAACGGCAAAGTAGACATCGCCATTATCCGCCGCATAGGCGTGGCCACTGGCAATCAGCTTGTGAATCATCGCGATGATTTCGTCGATATAAGCCGTAGCTCGGGGCTCTTCATCGGGCGACAGCACGCCAAGACGGGCTTCGTCCTCGTGCATGGCCTTGATCATCCGATCCGTAAGCTGGTTATACGGTTCACCATTCTCATCCGCACGGCGCAGGATCTTGTCATCAATATCGGTGATGTTGCGAACATAATTCACTTCATAGCCGCGATGGCGCAGGTAACGGGTAATCACGTCAAAGGCCACCAGAACCCGGGCATGGCCTAGGTGGCAGTAGTCGTAGACTGTCATCCCGCAGACATACATCCGGACCTTGCCCGGCTCAATCGGCCGAAACTCTTCCTTCTGCTGGGTCAGCGTGTTGTAGATGCGGATCACTTGCCCCCCTTACCCCAGGAATCCCTGAGCGTTACCGTGCGGTTGAATACCGGCCGACCGGCGGCCTCGGTATGGGCCGGATCACAGAAGAAGTAGCCTTCCCGCTCGAACTGATACGGAAGATCCTCTCGGGGGGAAGCCAGGCTCTTTTCAACCCGCGCACCTTTCAGAACCACCAGCGATTCCGGGTTCAGGTGATCCATCAGATCACCGTCCTTGTCGCTGTCCGGGGATTCGTGATTGAACAGGCGGTCGTACAGATTGATGTCCGCCTCGACGCTGTCGGTGGCCGAAACCCAGTGAATCACACCGTTGGGTTTGTAGCCTTCAGGATTGACGCCGAGGGTGCTGGGATCGTACTCGCACCTGAGTTCAACGATCTCGCCACTGTCGTCTCGAATCACTTCCCGACAGGTCATGACGTAGCCGCCCCGAAGGCGTACTGCCTGGTCTGGTGCCAGCCGTTTCCATTTGCGCGGCGGCTCCATTTCAAAGTCTTCTCGATCGATGAACAGCGTCTGGGTCCAGGGCACTTCCCGCTCGCCCATATCCGGGTTCTGCGGATGGACCGGCAGAGTCAGGGTTTCACTTTTGTCGGCCGGATAGTTGGTCAGCGTCACTTTCAGAGGGCGCATCACACACATGGCTCGCGGCGCGCGCGTGTTCAGGTCTTCGCGAATAGCGTGCTCCAGCATGCCTACATCCACGGTACCGCCAGCTTTGTTCACGCCAATCATGTCGCAGAAGGTGCGAATGGATTCCGGAGTGTAACCGCGGCGGCGCATGCCGGAAATGGTCGGCATCCGCGGATCGTTCCAGCCATCAACAACACCTTCATCCACCAGACGCTTGAGCTTGCGCTTCGAGGTAATGGTGTAATTCAGGTTGAGCCGGGCAAACTCGATCTGTCGCGGATGGCACGGGCCGGAGATGTTATCCAGCACCCAGTCGTACAGCGGCCTATGATCCTCAAATTCCAGCGTGCACAGGGAATGAGTGATTCCTTCCATAGCATCGGAAATCGGATGCGTGAAATCGTACATCGGGTAGATGCACCATTTATTGCCGGTTTGGTGGTGTTCCGCGTAACGGATGCGATACAGAATCGGATCCCGCATGTTGATGTTCGGCGAGGCCATATCAATCTTGGCCCGCAGCACCAGTTCGCCGTTCTGGTACTTGCCGTCCCGCATATCACGGAACAGCTGCAGACTTTCCTCAACCGGCCGGTCCCTGTAAGGGCTGTTTCTGCCAGGCTCCTTCAGGCTACCCCGATATTCGGCCATTTCATCAGCCGTCAGCGCACACACGTAGGCCTTGTCACGGGTGATCAGCTCTTCCGCAAACTCGTAGAGGGCATCAAAGTAATCGGAAGCGTAACGTACGTCCCCTGCCCACGCGTAGCCAAGCCATTCCACATCCTGCTTGATGGCATCGATGTATTCCTGGTTTTCTTTTTCAGGGTTGGTGTCGTCAAACCGAAGGTTACAGTCACCGGAAAAAGTCTCGGCGATGCCGAAATTCAGGCAGATCGATTTGGCATGACCGATATGCAGGTAGCCGTTGGGCTCCGGGGGGAATCGGGTAACCACCTTGCCGGTATGCTCTCCGCTGGCGATGGCGTCTTCGATCAGGCTCTGGATAAAGTTGTGGGCTTTCTTCGACTCGGCGCTCATACAATCTCTGTTAAAAGGGGAGTGAATCTTAAACCGCGTATTATACTCACAAATGCTTGCCGGACTCATGCATAGCGGGAAAGTCTTGAGTACAATAAGCCTCGTAAAGTACCTAACCTTTCTGAACAGGAAAACCTGATGATTCTGCTGCAAACCAATTACGGTGACATCAAGCTGGAACTGGACCATGACAAGGCGCCGGAAACCGCCAAGAACTTTGAACAGTACGTTCGCGACGGCTTTTACGATGGCCTCATTTTTCACCGTGTGATCAGCAATTTCATGATTCAGGGCGGGGGCTTCGAGCCAGGCATGACCCCGCGCAAAACCCGTGATTCCATCCAGAACGAAGCCGATAACGGCCTGAGCAACATGCAGGGTACCATCGCCATGGCACGCACCATGGACCCGCACTCCGCCACGGCTCAGTTCTTTATCAACGTCGAGAATAATGGCTTTCTGGACCACACCGCCAAGAATGCGGAAGGTTGGGGCTACTGCGTATTCGGCAAAGTGGTCGAGGGCATGGATACGGTCAACGCAATCCGCGCGGTACGCACCACCATGCGCGCCGGTCACCAGGACGTGCCTGCCGATGACGTGGTTATCGAAAAGGCCGAGGTTCTGGAGGACGCGTGACCACGCTGTTTATTTCAGATCTCCATCTGGAGGAATCGCGCCCGGATATCACTGAGGCATTTCTGCGCTTTCTCGACGAGAAAGCCAGTGGTGTTGAGCAACTCTATATCCTTGGTGATTTTTTCGAAGCCTGGATCGGTGATGACGAGCGCACGCCACTTCAGGAGCAGATTGCTGCTGCCCTGCGCAAACTGCGGGACAGCGGCACCGACATATTCCTGATGCACGGCAACCGGGATTTCCTGATCGGCCAGGATTTCTGCGACCGGTCCGGCGCGACGCTTCTGGACGACCCGACGGTGATTGATCTGTACGGCACCCCTACCCTTCTGATGCATGGTGACAGCCTGTGTACGGCCGATGTGGAGTACCAGAAGTTCCGGGCCAACATGCGAAATCCGCAGTGGCAGCAGATGATACTCCAGCGTCCTCTTGAAGACCGCCAGCAGATGGCCCGCCAACTTCGGGAAATCAGCATGGCGAAAAATCAGGGCAAGGAGGAGTTCATCATGGACGTAACGCCTGAGGAAGTGGTCAAGGACTTGGAAACGCACGGTGTCCAGCGAATGATCCATGGCCACACCCATCGCCCAGCAGTGCATGAGCTCACTGCCAACGGCGCTCCGGCAAAGCGCATTGTTCTGGGAGACTGGGACAAGAATGTCTGGTGGCTGCGGGCGGAACCCGGCAAAGAACCTGAACTGGAAAAGCAGCCGTTATAAAAAAGCCGGGCAAATGCCCGGCTTTTTTAACTTCAGCGTCAGTGCGCCAGTATCTGCTGGAGAAACTTCTGCGTCCGCGCTTCCTGTGGGTTGGTAAAGAACTCGTGGGGAGGCGCCTGCTCCACAATCTCGCCACCGTCCATGAAAATCACACGGTCCGCCACCGTCTTGGCAAAACCCATCTCATGGGTTACGCACAGCATGGTCATGCCGCTTCCAGCGAGCTCGATCATTACATCAAGCACTTCCTTGATCATTTCGGGATCCAACGCTGAGGTTGGCTCGTCGAACAGCATGATCTTGGGCTTCATGCACAGGGCCCTGGCAATCGCCACACGCTGTTGCTGGCCGCCCGAAAGCTGCCCCGGGAATTTGTTAGCCTGATCCGGGATCTTGACCCGCTCAAGGTACTCCATCGCTGATGCCTCTGCTTCCTTTCGGGGCGTTTTCCGCACCCAGATGGGCGACAAACAGCAGTTTTCGAGGACCGTCAAATGCGGGAACAGGTTGAAGTGCTGAAACACCATGCCGACTTCCCGCCGAACCGTATCAATATGGCGGACATCATCGGTCAGTTCGATACCATCAACAATGATTTTGCCCTGCTGATGCTCCTCCAGCCGGTTGATACAACGGATGAAGGTGGATTTTCCCGAGCCCGATGGCCCACAGATGACAATTCTCTCGCCCTGATCAACGGTCAGGTTGAGATCTTTGAGAACATGAAAGTCCCCGTACCATTTGTGCATGCCCTCAACGCGGATGATGCCAGGCTTTTTGTCGGACTGGGTTTGCGGCTCGGTCTGCATTTCTGAAGTTTGTGTTTGGTCTGTCATAGGATTGCCCATCAGGTCTTATGACCGGTGTCGAGTTTTCGTTCAAGGTTCTGAC
>JAWWAT010000238.1:0-5716 GCA_033721635.1 Marinobacter sp.
AGGGATAAGCATGGACACTGGCTGGCCCAGCATGGCGGCTTCCGCTTCGATGCCGCCAACGCCCCAGCCAAGAATGCCCAGGCCGTTGATCATGGTGGTATGGGAGTCTGTACCAACAAGAGTGTCCGGGTATGCGATGGTCTTGCCGTCCTGGTCTTTTTGCCAGACGGTCTTGCCGAGATACTCCAGGTTCACCTGGTGGCAAATACCGGTACCGGGCGGCACCACACGGAAATTATCGAAGGCTTGCTGTCCCCAGCGCAGGAACTCATAGCGCTCCTGGTTGCGTTCCATTTCGATGGTCACATTGTCCTTGAACGCAGATTCGTCGCCAAACTTGTCCACCATGACCGAATGGTCGATCACCAGATCCACAGGCGAGAGCGGATTAATCATCGCCGGATCCTTACCGGCTGCCTTGACCGCCTCACGCATGGCAGCCAAGTCAACAACGCCTGGCACACCGGTGAAATCCTGCATCAGAACACGAGCTGGCCGGAACTGGATCTCCGTATCGGAACGGCGATCTTTCATCCACTGCACCATGGCATCGATATGACTTCTGTCCACGGTGGAGTCGTCCTCGTTCCGAAGCAGGTTCTCCATCAGCACTTTGAGTGAGAACGGCAAACGATTGAGGTCGCCAAGAGTATCGGCAGCCTTGGGCAGGCTGTAGTAATGAAAGGTTTTACCGCCAGCATCCAGGCTGGAAAGGGTATTCAGACTGTCTTTACTGAGACTTTCGTTCGACATGTGGTGCCTCCTTTTTCGTCGTTATCCGCGTATTCCGGAAGGCTCTCTCGAAGCCCTTTCAGCAACGCATCGACCGGGAAAGCAATCCCATACCGGGCAATAGCCTGATGAAAGGACTCCACAGCGTGAAGTCACCTTTAACTATTGCAGCAATTAACGAGAGTTCAACCGCGAGCCGATGAATGTTCGGCATCAGTGCGATGAATATCAGACCAACGTCGGAGAGCGGGGCAACTCTCCGACATAAGGCCCCGGAGGGATTAGATGCGATAAAGCTTTACCAGTTCATTCAGTTTTTCGGTGACCGACTCAAGCCCCGTTGCCATGGTTCTGACCCGCTCCGCCTCAGACACCACGTCGTTGTTGCGGTTGGCGATGGAATGGATATTCTCGTTGATCTGGAGCGACGTGGCCGCCTGCTGCTCCGACGCCGAGGCGATCTGATAGTTCATGCGGGACACTTCACTGATGGCGGCTTCAACCTCGCGGATTGCCTCACCGGTTTCCCGCATTGCCCGTGTGGATTCGGAAGAACGGGTACGCCCCATTTCCATGGATGCCTTGGTGGCTTCGGAGATTTCACTCAGTTCGTCAACAGTCGTCCGGATCTGGTCGGTAAACTCCTGGGTGCGAAGTGAAAGCGCTCTTACTTCATCCGCTACCACTGAAAACCCTCGACCATGCTCGCCGGCCCTCGCGGCTTCAATAGCGGCGTTAAGGGCCAGCAGGTTGGTCTGCTCGGAGATTGCATTGATCGAGCCGACGACAGAGGAAATGGATTCGATC
The DNA here is from genome assembly GCA_033721635.1 of Marinobacter sp. Classification (GTDB taxonomy): domain Bacteria; phylum Pseudomonadota; class Gammaproteobacteria; order Pseudomonadales; family Oleiphilaceae; genus Marinobacter. Next base: position 1,540 of record JAWWAT010000238.1, read on the forward strand.
TTTTCGCCCAGCTCATCGACCCTTCTGGCACTGCTCTCAAGCGCCTCATCGGTTGCCTCAGTCAGTTTCGAGGCGTTGGCCATGGCTTCAGCGCCCCGGTTAGCGGCACCGGAAGCATTACTGGCCGCATCGGATGCCAGCTGGGCGTTACTGGCCACTTCCTGGATACTGGCAGACATTTCATTGGTGGCCGTGGCCGCCTGATCAGTCTGAACCTGCTGCTCGTTGGCAATCTGCGTGGTCGTGTCACTGACACTGGTCATGTCATCAGCGTTTGAGCGGAGTTGCTCTGACAACTCCCGAAGCCTGGCAATCAATTCGACAAACCGCTCCAACATGTTATTGAAAGAACCGGCGGTCACACTCTTGTCCGCGTCATTCAGACGGGCCGTGAGATCGTTGTTGGAGTCGAATCCGCGAATAATCTCGATTATCTGGATCGACTGCTTTTGCTCCGCGCCCATCCGAATGGCGAAGAAAACGAGAATTGCGGCTTCAAACACCACGAAGGCAGCGTGGAGAAATGCAATCGACCAGCTGCAGTCGTAGTTATAGATCATCACCGACATGTCACCCAGCGATGCGCCGCTTAGTTGCAGCCCGGTCAGTGCCAGGTGATGGACGGCGATGGTACCTGCCGCGACCACCACCGGCAGCCAGTCCCGATAAATGATCACGAGAGCCAGGGCGGCAAAGATATGGAAATGCATTTCAATGCGCCCCATCTGGGCCTGAATCATGATGGCCGAAAAGAGCATGAGACAGACAGCAAACAAGGAGGACAGCGCCCGGGTTCCCCGCATGGTGAAAAAGCCGGCCACCGCCAGGCCGCCCACCAGAATAGATGCCACCAGAGCAAACATGGTTGTGCCGTAGCCCATCGGAACCAACAGGCCCACCACCGGGATATGAGCCAGAAGAATGAGAAGCACCTGGCGATCGGTGCGCTCCCGGATTTCAACTTCATAAGACTGACTGTTTACCGCTGTCATCATATAGCACTCTCGCTGTCGTATTCTTTCAGTAAGCGGCGAATATCCTGTTCAACCAATCCAAGTTTCAGATCCGGTGTGGTGTAAATCAGCCTTCTTCGGAAGTCTGAGGTCACCACATGCAAATTTGCGCTGTGGGCAATATAGTCACTGGGGGCGCCCCCCTGTTTAACGGCAAAATCGTTGTAAGCTGAAGCCAGTTTTTGAGCCGACTGATGATTTTCAGGCCTGAAGGATCTGAATGCTTCACCGAGGCTTGCCGTCGTCTGTTGTAAATCCGCAGGGGTGTCGTTCTCTGGATCGAGAGTGACGAAGAGAAACTCGACTTTGGCGTCCTTTAGCCGTTGGCTAAGGTCCATCAGATTGACCAATTGGACCGGGCAAACAGTGCCGCACTGGCGATAACCAAAGAAAATAACGGCCAACCCGTTCTTCGGAGGCTGGTAGCCTGTCAGGTTCTCTCCCGGCTCATCAATCGCCAGTCCGTAAAACCCGCTGGTGTTGAGCAGCGAAGGCATCACTGGAAGTACGAGTGCCAGCAGGAAAGCTGTGGCAAAAAGCAGAATACTGGTCGTTTTTCTGTTCACTTTTCTTGTCCGTGAGAGATCGCACGCGAGTTTGCAGAGAAATCTGGAATCGAGCTATAGGTGCATTGCGCAGCGTTTAGGGCGAAGCACTTGCATTTGCAATCTTTTACGGACGCAAAAAGCGACAGATCAATTTTTGTTGTAAGGGGAAGTAAACTTTACAGGCTCGATTACATCTGGCGCTCACCATAGAGCTGGGCGTAGAGACCCTCTCTGGCAATCAATTCATCATGGTGCCCCTCTTCGATGATCCGGCCGTCTTCGAAAACACAGGCACGATCTGCCTGTTTAACGGCACTAAGGCGGTGGGCAATAATCAGCGTAGTGCGCTGCTTCAGGAAGGCTTCGAGGTCACGATGAAGCTGGAACTCGGTTTCCGCATCCAGTGCTGAGGTGGCTTCATCCAGGATCACCACTGAGGGGTCAGACAGGATCATCCGGGCAATGGCCAACCGTTGGCGCTGCCCGCCAGAGAGGCGGACCCCCTGACGGCCAATCACCGTATCGAGCTGGTCATGCATGGCAGCGACCGTGGTATCCAGCTGGGCAATTTGCAGGGCGTCCCAGAGTGCGGTATCTGGCTTGTCCCTGCCAAGCGTCAGGTTCTGGCGAACGGTATCGTTGAACAGTGCCGGGTGCTGGAGCACCGTCGCCACATGCTCACGAAGACACGGCAAGCCAATACGCTGAACCGGCACGCCATCAATCAGTACCTCACCCTGCTGGGGCGTGTACATGCCAAGGATCACCTGGATCAGGGTCGATTTACCGCCGCCACTGGCACCCACCAGCGCTACCTTCTCGCCCGGAGCCAGCTCGAGGTTGATGCCTCGAAGAACCTCTTCCTCACCGTAGGCAAAGTGGATATTCCGGAGAGTGAGCCCCACGGTATGCCGGTCGCGGAAGGGGTTCTCGAGCGCGGGATAGCGCGGCTCTTCTTTCAAATCCAGCAATCGGTTAATCCGAGCCAGGGCGGCATTGGCGGCAAACCAGGCATACTGCATGTTCAGCATTTCCTGAACCGGCGTTAGCATGAACCAGAGATAGCCGAAAATGGCGAACATCATGCCGATACTGAGGTCGCTGAACAGCACGGTGATCATGGCCGCAGCCCGGAAGGCATCAACGCCAAACTGGAACAGGGCGAAGCTGGCCCGGCTGGCTGCATCGCTGCGCCATTCGAACTGTATGGCGTGATCACGCACGTTTCGGGCGCGGTCGATCAGCTGGCGCAGGTAATGCTTTTCCCGATTAGCCGCCCGCAACTGGTGAATGGCATCCAGGGTTTCGGTGAGGTCGCCCTGAAACTCCTCATAAGCACTGTTCTCCCGACGCTTCAGTTCCTTGACCCGCTTGCCAATCAGAATCGTGGCGAAGATCACCAGCGGGTTGAACAGCAGAATCAGAAGGGCCAGCTGCCAGTGCACCCAGAGGAGCACCAGGGCGGTACCGAATACCGTAAGACTGGCCACCAGAAACCGGCTGATGGTGGTACCCAGAAACTGGTCGACGGTATCCAGATCGGTAATGAAGTGGCTGCTGATCCCACCGGAGCCACGGGTTTCGTACTCCGACATGGCCACCCGCTGCAAACGCCCCAGCAGGCGGGAACGGATACGGAACACCACATCCTTGGAAACCTTCGAGAACTCCCGGGACTGCAAGACATTGAACGACAGTGCCGCCAACCGGAGCAGAAACGCGGCCACAACCATCAGCCCGATATAGACCACCGGCGTTTCCCAGCTCCCCGGCAGTAACGAATTCATAACCGGCAACACCGGGCCAGGCTCGTCCAGCAGCACTTCATCCACCAGAACCGGAAGCAGCAGGGGCACCGGCACGCTCATGACGGTGGCCATGATCGCCAACAGATTGGCGCGCACCAGCCTGGGCTTGTGCTTGAGCGCAAGCGCGAAGATATCCCGCCAGGTGTACTGCTGCCGGGTTTCACGGGTGTCGATGCCGGTTACGCTGTTCTGGGGGTGTTCCAAGTAACCTCCGGATAATGGAATCTGCCCGGTTGGATACGCCCGGGAACTGACAATAGTCTACCTGTTAACTGGTTTGCTGCGATCAAAAGCGACATCTGTCATCATGAGCCCACGATTTTCTGATGGACCAGGACACAAGCACCTGTGAAACACGATTGCCACTACCACCCCGGCGACCCCGCCAAATGGCACTGCGGCGAGTGCCAGATTCACTATTGCAGCCGCTGCATGCCCGATGCCGACACCCGCCAGCGTCGTGCCCTGTGCCCGCAATGCAGCAAGGCCATGCGATACCTGGGCGCAGCCACCGAAGTGGTCCCGTTCTGGCAGCGACTCGGCGCGTTCTTCCGCTATCCGTTCCACTCCGATCCGCTGATCGTCATCGCCATCTGTACCCTGGTGCCGGTGGTTGCGCCTGCCAACCTGATTGGCATCCTGATCTGGCTGGTGCTGGCTCTGGCCCTTTTCAAGTACACCTACGCGGTGATCAATCACACCGCCGAAGGTCACCTGAAACCGCCAGCCGTGTCCGTCGCCTTTACCGGCAGCGGGTTCGACATCGTCATCCTGCAGTTGCTTGTCTTCGTGCTCATGGGCGGGCTGG
>JAWWAT010000239.1:0-5702 GCA_033721635.1 Marinobacter sp.
AAAACATGTCAGGAAAAACCGTAAACAGCGCCATCCTTCTGCTGGTGATCGGCAACGCCATGGCATTGATCTCTGACGTGTTCATCAAACTGCTTGAACCCGGCGCCCCGGTGTTCCAGTTCGCCTTCCTGCGCTGCCTGATCACCCTGGCCTTCCTGCTGCCACTGGCAAGGCAACTGGACCGGAAAAACCTGTTCGCCGGCCTGAAAATCCACACCTTTCGGGCCCATATCCACCTGGCTGGCATCCTGTGCATGGTGATCGCCCTGGGCAACCTGCCGCTGGCAACGGCCAACGCCGTGTTCTACGCCGCGCCCATCCTGGTCATGGTGCTCTCGGTGTTCCTGTTCCGGGAAAAGCTCACTCCCCTGAGCGTCACTGCCGTGTTCAGCGGCTTTGCCGGCATCGTGCTCATCCTTCGGCCGGTAGAATTCAACTGGGCGGCGGTGGCGGCCCTTGGCTCGGCTTTTGCCCTGGCCATCAACGCCGTGCTGGTGCGGAAACTGCCGAAGCAGCAGAGCACTGTCCACAAACTGTTCCTGAACTACCTGCTGATTCTGCCAGCGGCTGGAGCCCTGGCCTGGTGGGAAGGCGCCCAATGGGATTCGGGTATCCTGATCGGTGCCATGGGTTCGGCGCTTTTTATTCTGGGCTACAACATCACGGTACTGCTTGCCTATCGCCAGGTAGATGCCAACCAGGTCACCAGTGCCGAATACACCGGTCTTATCTGGGCCGTGGCCATTGGCTGGATCTGGTTCGGGGAAGTGCCCGACCTGTGGTTCCTGGCCGGTAGTCTGATGATTGTGGTGCCTTTGCTTCTGATTGGGTTGCAGCATCGTCGCAAGGAACCGGCCAGGGGATTCAATCCGGCCCCGGAGCAACCGGTGCTCCGGAACCAGCAGAAGTCATTCAGCGCCGGGAAGATTCGATTAGCACATGAGTGTCGTGAATGATCCGACCGATCCTGGCCTCCGGTGGCAATCCGTCACCGGAGCCCCGCTTTATACGGTAATGGCCGGAATGATGACGGTGCCAGTCATGTCGGCGGTCATGTCGGTCGCGATAGAGATCGCGCTTGTGCTGTTTGCCCCATCCGCGCTTGTCACCGTAGTAGCGATGGCGATCGTGATGTTTTCGATCCCACTTATGCTGCTTATGGTGCCGGGGCTTGTGATGGTGCCGATGATAACGGTCGTCGCGGTAATGGGCCTGCAGGAACTTTTTCTGGTGGCCCGGCGGCAGGGCATTTCCCCGCTCATGGTGCTTTTGCCAGCCTTGCCCACGGCGGTCATCGTCGTCGGCCATCGCCGGAGCAGATCCAATCAGGAATGCCGTTATCAGACTTCCAATCAACAATCGCTTCATGATGATTCTCCCGTTCTGTTCAGAGACGGATCCTGCATCCGGACCCAGTGCCGGATGCGGCTGAGTCCAGATTATCGAATCGGAAGAGAATGTCAGTGCCACGTAACGGGCTTTGCAGGATCTTTACCAAACGCCCGGTCTACTTGACGTTCGGACGTCCCCGGGTGTCGTTTTTGGCGGCAGACTTGAGGTGGGATTCAATAGCGAAGGTGTGGGGGCAATCAGCACCCAGCGCGCGCAGGGATTCCGCCAGCCTCAGCAGATACTCGGCATTCGCGCCGCTGGGGCCCGAGGCAGAGGCGATCTGCCGGGCAATATCCACATCGGGCGCATGGCCGAGGAAGGCTTCGTTGTCTTCGGTGGCAATATACACCAGCCCCTCGGCATGGCTGCCATCGTCGAAGGTAAGCCTGGTGCTCAGGCGCAGGTAACCGTTCTTTTCACGGACATCCAGGTGCTCGAATACCTTGGGCGACACCCGGAACGCCATGCCCTTGCAGACCGCATCCGGTTTTTCTATCAGGGTGACCACCCTGCCCGGCGACTCCGGCGTGCCCCGATGATCATGGGAACCCTGCCAGAACCGCCGCTCCCAACCTCGGATCGACGCCGGGCGCTGCTCCAGGAAGGGAAAATCGACCTTGTAGATCAGGGAGCCGTAACCAAACAGCCAGACCGATTCCACGCCCGAGAAATCGTGCCTTCTACGATTGTGCTCAATGGTATTGGCAGACATCAGACACCCTGCTGAAAGAAAGGAACGCGGAATACTCTAGGTGGACGCAATAAAACCCGCAATGCCCGTCAGCACGATTTCAGCCGCCATGGCCGAAAGGATCAGACCACTGATCTTGGACATGATGTTCAGGCCGGTCTTACCCAGAACTTTCTCAAGGTAGCCTGACAGGTGCAGCAGCACCGCCAGGATAAGCAGGCTCGAAACCAGTCCCAGGAGCCCACCGGCCACTTCAGATACCCGGTTGAGTTCGGCACCGTACACCATGATCGCACCAATGGTGGCCGGGCCAATCATCACCGGAATGGCCAGTGGCACCACGGCAATGTCATCGCGGTCTTCATCCGGCAAACCGGTGGCGTGGTTCCGGGTACCACTGGTTACCAGGCTGATGGCGGTCAGGAACAGCAGGCTACCGGCACCGATCCGGAACGAGTTGAGGGTAATGCCGATGGCACTGAACAGCAGCGGACCGGCAAAGAACAGAATCACGCCCATCAGAAATGCCGAAACACAGGCACGGCGGATAATCGATGCCTTCTCGGTTGCCGGCAGCCCCCGGGTCAATGCCAGAAACATGGTCACAACGAAAAACGGCGCCAGCAGGAAAAGGAAGCGAATGGTGCTGCTGATGTAGGTGGAGAAAAAGGTTTCAATCATTCCGTGTCGTCCAGGTGCCATCGAAAGCCCGCAAGCATAGCTTGCTACGGTACACTCTGCCGTAAGGAAGTGAACGTATGGAGACGTTCAACCTGAATCGGTCCGACGAGTCGGTTTACGTCGAAGGTTCTACAAGGTAGGTTTCGCCGTCGCCGTACAGGGAGGCGAACTCCTCCTCGGGCACCACCGTCACGGCAATCTCCGGTTCATGTTCACCGCCGCCCAGCAGCACGCCCCGCATCGGTGTGATATCCGAAAAGTCCCGTCCCCAGCCGAGGGTGATGTGTTCCAGATCCGGCCTCAGGGCATTGGTGGGATCCAGCTCCAGCCAGCCGAAATCCGGCACGAACACAGCCACCCAGGCATGGGTGGCGTCGGCGCCGACCAGTCGCTCCTTGCCCTCGGGCGGATGGGTGAGGATGTAGCCGCTCATGTAACGGGCAGCCAGGCCCACCGAGCGCAGGCAGGCGATCATGATGTGCGAGAAATCCTGGCAGACCCCGCGCCGAGCCTTGAACGCCTGCTCGACCGGAGTGAAGGTTTCGGTCGCCGTCGCATCGAAGCTGAAATCGCGGTGGATCATCCGCATCAGGGCATCGGCCGCCTCCACCAGGGGCCGCCCCGGAAGAAACGCCTCCCGGGCATAGGCAGCGTATTGCGAATCAATGGGCACGTTGGTGGAGACAAACCGGAACGCCGTGGCCTGAAGATGGTCCGGAGGGAACTTCCTGTCCGCCCGGTACCGCAGGGTGTCACGCACAGTCTCCCACGGCACTTTGGCAGCGGACGCCGGGGGTTTCGGCCGCTCACGAAGCTCCACCCAGAACTCGCTGACGATCTCCAGGTACTCGTGGTCGGCGGTGAAATGAATCTTGGTAATCCGGTTGCCAAAGCAATCCAGGAACGAACGCCTTGCCGACGGTTCGGGAGAGATTGCCAGGTGATGCTCAAGATTCCGTTGCCAGGGCAACGCCCGCGGCGTGAGTCTCAGCAGATGATGAGACTCCCCCACCACCTGATCGTACTGGTAGAGGGTCTCATGACGCACATGGTAACGGACAAATGTCATGACAGGCGCCTCAATCCGGTTTCACCGGCCGGTCAGAATACCGGGTGTGAATAAAAGACTGCCGTTGGATTTCATCAGACACACGATAGGCCTCAGAACGGATCTCACACAATAGTTCTCCGAGGGCTTCGCAGGCCTGATCCGGACGCTTGCGCTCAAACGGATGTAAATCCAGCGCCTGAAGCCTCTGCAGCGAATCGTTCAGGTCCGGGGGAAAGAGCTGTCCGGTTTTCCGGCCCATTTCCGGTAAATCCTTCTGCAGCTGGCGCAGCTGGAACATCACCGAATGGGGGTTGCTCGCGTCTACCACCAGGGTATGGACCACCCCCAGGAGCTCTGGGGTCCGGCGGTAGCGGGTGCGGTAGGTGACTTCCGAGTTGGCCACTTCCAGCAGCCACTCAAGCATCGCATGGCGACTAAACCGGTCGCTGAACAGCGGCACACAGATCAGGGTGCAGAGATTGGCCAGCCGCTCCAGACGCCGACCAATCACCAGGAACACCCAGCTGGCATCCCGCGTGATGTCATCCATGGCAAAGCCGGCCAGTGAGATGCAATCCAGCAACACCAGATTCAATGCCCGGATCGACTGGTCCGGGGTGGTTGGCGCCGGACTGAGGGGCTTACCCACCCGGTTCAGCGTATGCCAGTTATCGCCGGAAAGCCGGTCCCGAACCTGACTGGCGTTGAACAGCAAAGCCTGAAGAATGGACGCGATCGACCCCGGAAACTTCAGATCACTGACCGCCCTGAGCAACGCTTCGGGAAGCGGTTCCGGCACCGCGTCCTCCTCGGGTTCCGGCAGCGTCCCGAACTGCTCGGCCGCCTGCTGCAGCCCCAGCAGAGCTTCTTCACTGGCCTCGTCGTGCCCCGACAAACGATTGAAAGCGGCCCGCAACAACCGCGCGGTACCCTCCGCCCGCTCCGAGTGCCGGCCCATCCAGAACAGGTTCTCACCAACACGTGAGGGCGTGTCCCGTTCTCCGTCGAGCAGATCAGAAACCTGCAGCCGCTTTTTGATCAGGGATTTGGAGGGTGCCGTGTAGCGCGCCTGCACCCAGGTATCCTTCGACAGACCACCCCGTTGCATGGAGATAACCTCCACACCCTCGTCCATGGCCACCCGGGTCAACCCACCGGGCATGACGCGCCAGCCGGAGGGCGTGGCCGCAGCGAATAGCCTCAGGCCGATGGACCGGGTAGCCAGCGGCTGATCCGGATCCCCCTTCCAGACCGGCGCCTGTGAAAGGTGGACCAGTTCCTGCCCGACAAAGGCATGGGGATGAGCATGCATCTTCTTGATCAGCGCGTCCCGCTCTGCCCCCTTCATCTGATAACCGAACACCGGCTCCATTCGCATGCTGGCAAACGCCGGCTTGATCACCAGTTCGTCCAGGTGCTCGATCACATAGTCCAGGGCCGGCTTTTCACCACACCACCAGGACGCCACTGACGGCATGATCAAAGGCGAGCCCAGCAGCTTTTTCGAAATCTCCGGCAGGAAGCCAAACAACGCGGCACTTTCGAGAACGCCTGATCCGAGGGCATTTGCCATCAGCACCTTGCCTGCCCGAACCGCACCCAGCAGCCCGGGAATGCCAAGCACGGAGTCTGCGCGGAGCTCCAGCGGATCGCAGAAGCCATCGTCCAGCCGGCGATAAATGGCGTGCACCCGCCGCAGGCCCTGGAGCGTTTTCAGGTAGACGGTGTCATCACGCACGGTCAGATCCTGGCCTTCAACCAGGGGCAACCCGAGATAACGGGCAAGAAACACATGCTCGAAATAGGTTTCGTTGAAACGGCCAGGGGTCAGGAGAACACAAAGCGGCGTCTCGGTTCCGGCTGGCGACATACCTGCCAGACTGTTCT
>JAWWAT010000240.1:0-5688 GCA_033721635.1 Marinobacter sp.
CTGGAACCACTGATTGCCGGCGAGAGCTTCCCGCCGTTCGATAATGGCCTGCCGCGCGTTGCCAAGCTTCAGAACACGCTGACCGAGAAGAAGCTGAAGACCGACTTCCAGCTTTAACCAGGCGCGGAGCCGCCCGGTAAGCAAAAGGCCTGACAGATGCTTTCTGTCAGGCCTTTTTCGTTCTCCGGAAACTACTCCCCGGGATATTTTAGCGGGCAAGCTCCGATTGATTGTCACGCATGTAGGCGTAGAACTGATCGAACCCACCAACGTACTGATTACCCACAAGGATCTGCGGCACGGTATACACCGGTCGACCTATTTTTTCTGCAATATCCTGTTTGCTCATGCCCTTCTCGATCATATCGACCCAGACGTAGGGAATGTTTCTGGCCTCACACAGGCGTCTTGCCTGGACACAGAACCCACAACTCGAGCGGCCATAAATCGTGACCTGCTCCATAAACACCTCCCCAAAAGTCTCTGACTGTATGTTCCGGGACTGAAAACCTATGGCTGAATCATGGCACTGTGCCCGGCAATTGAAAATTGATGCTTTGAATCGCCACCATAGAAGCTGCCCATCAGGTTCTGAGCCGGCTAAGCTCACGCTCCAGAACCTGCACTTCATTGTCCAGGGCCTGCCCACTGCCTTTAACCCGACCGGCAAGCTCCCTGAGATCGTTGGCGGCATCGCCGATGTGAGTCAGGTTGCGGTTGATTTCCTCGCTCACCGAGCTCTGCTCTTCCGCTGCGGTGGCCACCTGGGTTACATGCTCCACAATGGTGCCGATCCGATCGACAACGGTGGCCAGTGAATGGGCCGCTTCCTGGGTGCCATCAACCGCCGAGGTAGCACGATCTACGCCGCTCTGGATCACCGAAACGGCGCCGTTCACATCCTGCTTCAGGCCGTCGATCATGGTGCTGATTTCATCGGTGGATTCCCGCGTACGGGAGGCCAGCGTGCGGACCTCATCGGCAACCACGGCAAATCCGCGTCCCTGTTCGCCAGCCCTGGCGGCCTCAATAGCAGCATTGAGAGCGAGAAGGTTGGTCTGTTCGGCGATGCCACGAATGACATCAAGAATCCGGTTGATATCTTCGCTTCGATTGGCCACCTGCCCAATCGCCGTACTGGCCTCGCCCATATCGTTGGCAACAGCGCTCACACCCTTCACCGCCGATGAAAGCGTGTCCTGGGTAAACCGTATGCCGTCCTGGGCCATGCGGGCATTGTCCGCCGCTTCGCCGGCAAACCCGGCTACCTCGCCTGCAGCGGCAGACATCTCGTTCATGGCGGTGACCACGCTGTCGATGTCCTGATGCTGCCGGCCGGTTTGCTCATCGGTTTCAACCGCAATACTACCCACATCCCGGGCCTGTTCCCGGACCTTGGCGTTTACGCCCTTGAGGTCGTTGATCATCTCTCTCAGCCGCGCCAGGAAGGCATTGAATCCGCCGGCCAGCTCAATCAGTTCGGCATGGGTGTCGATTTCCAGCTCGCGGGTCAGATCGCCTTCGGCGCTGGCCAGGTTTTTCATCCGATCCCGGATCTCATCCAGTGGTCGGGTAACCGAGCGTACCAGGAGCACCAGAGCCACGATGGCGAAGACCACCACCGCAATTCCCACCAGGGTCTGGCGGGTGGCGGTCGCGGCGACTTCGTCCGACAACAGGCCGGTAATTTCCGAAACGCTGGCGAGCGCGGCATCCCGTGGCAACTCGATCAGCAGTGACCACTCGGCATCCGGCAACCGGATCTCAACGGGATACGCCACGGCCAGGGTCTGCCCGTCATCAAAGGTTCCCTCGCCCTGGTGTAGTCCCGCAAAAGTACTGCCATGTTCAGGCTCGGCTTCCTGCAGTGGCCGACCAAGATGCTCTTCATAATGACTTGAGGCCGCGATAAGCCCCTGCTCACTGATCAGTGTGACCCTGGACTGACCGTTGAACAGTTCCTGACTGACGCCGGCAATGGTTTTCTGCAGGGTCGAAAGATTGATATCAACACCTACAACACCGGCGAATGTTCCTTCATCCAGAATCGGAACCACCAGACTGGTCATTAACTCGGAGTAGCCCTCACTGATTTCATACTCGTAGGGCTCCATGATGCAGGGCGCTTTGGTGTCCCGCGAGCAGAGATACCACTCGGCCTCCCGAATCCCGAATTCGTTCAGCGAGTCCAGATATTTGGTGGCCGGGTCCTCGGTGCGGCTGAACTGGACCTGACCGTCCGGATCCCGGTAGTAATAGATCTCCAGGGTGCCCTCGTCGCTGCTGTGTTCTTCAACACCACCGGTGAAGTAGCGATCCTGGCCATCATAGCCATCAGGTTCGAACTGGGCGTAGATCGAACTCAGGCTTTTCTGCTCCTTCAGGACTGCCCCAACGGTCTCCTGCAGGGCTGTCCGGCTGATACGCCCGGAACTGTCAGCCTGAATATTGCGGATAATGACATTACGGACGACTTCCGGGGTTCGAAACGCGGTCGCGAACTGGCCACTGACCAGTTCGCCAAATTTGCCTGCGGTTGCGCCCAGCTGATCCATCACAATACCCTGGACCGTATCCCGGGTTTCGGCCGTCAATCTCTCTTCCATATCTCCCAGTGACAGCTGGGCCGTAACCACGATGCTGATACCCATAATCAGGAGTAGGGACACAACGAGGGCATAGAGCTTGAAGCGGAGCGATAACTGTTTCATGGTAAGGCAGGACCTGCGGGGTGTTGGAGGTTCATTTCATCTTAAAGCACGGAGGGCCCGGTGGCCTACCTGACGCTATTTCTGACCGCGTTCGCTGCCGCCACGCTGCTGCCTGCCTATTCGGAAGTCCTGCTCGGCACCCTGATAACACAGGGCTACTCCTGGTGGTGGCTCTGGTTCTGGGCAACGCTGGGCAACACGTTGGGCTCGGTCGTTAATGGGGTTATCGGCCGGCAGGTGGATCGCTTTAAGCATAAACGCTGGTTTCCGGTCAGCGAAATGCAGCTGCACAAGGCGAGGAACCGCTTTAACCGTTATGGCCAATGGTCACTTTTGATGGGCTGGCTACCCCTCGGAGGCGACGCGCTGACCCTGGTTGGCGGTATCATGCGCGTGCCCTGGCTCAACTTTGTCATTCTGGTGGGGATTGGCAAGGGCGCCCGCTACGCCTTCGTGCTCTGGCTTGTTGCCGAGGCATCCGGCGCGTCATCACCCTCACCGTAGAGGTATTTCCTGAGCAGCGGCTCGCCGTTGAACTCGGAATTCAGCACCGCAACAAAGGTGTATACCCCGATCAGTTTCCGGTTAAGGAAAACAAATTCCTTCGGAGGCACCCGGAAATAGCGACTGATGGCCGATCGCGCCGCCTGGCGCGCCACCCGGGACGGCAATTCACTCTGCTTCCAGCGATATTCGCCGTGACTGTTCACCGCATAATCCGGCCATGAGTCCTTGTCACTGGATAGCGGTTCAAGCACCGACATACACACCTGACCGAATTTCTCCAGCACTTCGTCGGGCCACTCGGTGCTCATGAAACGCAGCTTGACGCCACCCTCAATTACCGCCTGCAGGTCGTTCTCATAGGACGCCTTGATCATCTGGATAACCGGCTTGAGGAAGTCATCCGAGTAAGCCTGAACAGCCCCGAAATCAAGCAGGACAATGCGATCATACCCCGGGTCGTCGCCCTCTTCGCCGGCAATTCGGATGCGATAGTTGCCAAAGTTAGGGTCTGTCTGTATCTCACCCCAGACAAAGAGCTCCCGGAAAAACAACTCCAGGGCGGCCTTGCCGAGGGCGCTCCGACGCTCCAGCGGAAGATTCTTTACCGCCTGGGAACTGACCGAGTGGCCGTGTTCGTAGGTTGAGCAAATAACGTGAGCCGTTGAGAATTCCGGCAAGACCCTGGGTACGATGAACCTGGGATCCAACGCCAGCATGGTGCGGAATTTCTCCGTGGTTTTCGCCTCCAGACGATAATCCACTTCCCGATGCATCATCTGCCGGACTTCCTCCAGCCAGTCGTTGAACTCCGGGCCGAAACTGACCAGCCTTGCTACCCGCAACAACTGGGCAACCGCATTCAGATCGCTGTCGACCGCATCGGCAACGCCGGGGTACTGAACCTTCAGCACCAATTCCAGACCGTCGCTTTTGCGCCAGGCCCGGTGCACCTGCCCCAGAGAGGCCGCCCCAATGGGGTCGGGTTCCACATCCAGTTGAGCCAGGCGATCTGCTCCCAGCTCATCTTTCAATACACGCTCAATAGCCGGCCATTCCAGGGAGGTGGTCTGGTCCTCCAGTGTGTGCAGGGCTTCGGTGACTTCCTCTGGCAGGAAATGCTCGCCATACAGGGCCATTACCTGGCCGATCTTGACCACGCTACCCTTCAACTGACCCAGCTCATCCACCAGGAACCGCGCCTGGTTCGAGAGCATGGCGCGGTGACGCTTCTCCCGGTTTTCACGGCTGCTGAACCAGTTGGTTGCCATATGGGAAGCCATACGGGTACCCGCAAACAACCCGGCACGGGTCAGGCTCAGCCTGCGCTCGAAACTGCCTGTCTTGATGCGGGAAACCGAATTTCCTGAACGTCTGGGAGACATAGTGACCTGTTCGGATCAGAGAATTTCACCACGTTTGGCGACTAATACCATTATACGGATAGTCAGGGGAGCAGACCTAACCGAGTCGACCGGCCTTCCGCGGCTACGGGGCCAATGCGCCAACACTGTCGCCGGTTTACACCTGACCAACCGGATCGTTTACGTTTCGACACAGTTTCTGGCAGGAAACCGGTCTAGTATTTCTACATACGTAAGGTCCAATATCACTATCACAAGAACAAGAACAAGATCCGAACATGCCGCAATCCGCCAGAAAAACGCCGGATAAAGAACTGTCCCAGTTCCGGGTCAAAGGCGAAATTCCTGTCCCGATCCTGATCAACTGGCTGACCACCGTTGCAGTTCCCCTGCTGTTTTTCTTTGGCTGGCGTTCGAGCCTACAGAACGATCCGATCACGCCGTCGCTGCTGGTTGCCTTTGCCATTCTTCTGGCGATCAACTCTCTAACCTATCTGCTCTTTGGCAACAAAACCCTGCAGCGACGGGGCTTCATTACCCTGATCACGGTGCTGTTCACCTATCTGGCGGTCTTTGCTGTGGAAGATGGCTCAGCCATTATCTGGTTGTTTGCCTACCCTCCCATCATTTTCTACATCAGCGAATCCCGGGTTGGCGTGTTCGCCTGCGGCGCCGGATTTGCAGCCGTCATTCTCCTGTTCAGTCCATTGGGCGACCTGCTGTTTGAGCCCCCTCACAGCACCAGCTTCCGGATCACGATGGTGGCGGTGCTCGGCTTTGAAATGGTCACCTGCTACATCCTCGACCAGAGCCGCCGGCGCAGCAAGCTCGGTCTCCTGAAGCTGGCTGCGGAATTCGAATATGCAGCCAAGCACGACACCCTGACCGGCCTGGCCAATCGCCGCGAAGCGCTTGAGCAGCTCGACATCGAGTACCAGCGCTACCTTCGCAACGCCCGGCCCTTTTCTGTGCTGCTGATGGACATCGACCTGTTCAAGAGTGTTAACGATAACTACGGGCATCATGTAGGAGACGAGCTCATCATCGCAGTTGCCAGGACGCTGCGGGAGCAATGCCGAAAGGTCGACACCCTGGCCCGCTGGGGTGGC
>JAWWAT010000241.1:0-5673 GCA_033721635.1 Marinobacter sp.
CAGATTATCGGAGAGCAATTGAGGAAGGAGTTGGCTAATTCCTCAGTTTAATCCTTCACCCATTTATCGCCTTCCTTGCGATATTCCTTTTTTACTGCCGCCCACGCAACCTTGTGGGCTGTCTCTTCCCGGCCTGAAGTGCCCCGGCGGTCTGCGGGATCACGGTATTCATCCCAGGCGGAATTGAACGCTTTGCGATAAATGTCCTGGGCACGGGCTGGCAGGTTGTCGCGTACACTTGCAGGTAATTCCGAATTGCTGTTATAGGGCATGGGGCTGACCTCCAAAACGCTTCAGTCATTTAAAGGCTAGCAGTTGTTAGTGCAGGGGCAGAACAAAAGGTCACAATTCCAGTACAAGGTTTCTGCCGCCAAGAAAGAGTACCCAAACCGTTACCGCCGCCCAGTGAATGATGACCGGCACCCAGATAGACCGGGAAAGTACATAGGCGTAGCCACAGGTAAGGCCCATGGCGGCCACGATAACCAGAAACCAGGGATCCAGGAACAGAGCAGTAGCCGTGGGGTTAAACGCCAGTGCATTGAATGGGTGCCAGGCAACGAATACCAGTGTACTGATTACCACGCTCCAAACCGCTTTTGCTCGTCCTGATTCGAGGATGTTTCTTGGAATCAGTACGCCCCTGAAGAAAGCTTCTTCGAGCAATGAGGGAAACACAAACAATATCAAAGGGATCAAGGGAGTGATTGCCGAATCCATCCACCCCGACTGAAATAAGCCGGCGCTGAAGCCAACGAACACCGCAATAACTGCGAACGCGGGTACCAGAGCCCAGGCTTTAAGCGGGGCACTGAGAGGAGAGGCCAGACAGCTCTGGCCTAGGTTGTTACGGAGGTACTTGCCAGGTTTTGCTGAATTCATAAAGTTGCGTTGTTACCCTCGGAGACCGTGGCTCGCTCCATTGGAAGATTCCGCAATTGTGGGGCCAGGCCCGAGGCCATGGTTCGTTTTTGAATTGACCTCATTCTATGCTCGACGCCACGGACCCTTCGGCGTCGGCGGTACCTGACTCGGATTCGGGCTTTATCGCAGACCGCGCAATCGCAATATCGCTGCCACTAAAGCCACCGCCTTACACGTCGCTCGTATTCCTGGAACTCCTTGCCAAATAGTTCCCGTAGGGCACATTCCTCTGGTGCAATCTGGAACCGGTTCATATAGATCACAAAGACAACCACGCCGATGAGCGCCCACGCGGACGCCAGGAAGACGCCCCAGGCGAGCAGCCATAACGCGAATCCAACATACATGGGGTTCCGGGAATAGCGGTATACGCCCCAGCTGACCAGGGCAGAGGTGGTTTCCGGCTTGCGGGGGTCTACGGTTGTTCTGGAGGACCGGAAAGCCAGCACTCCGGCGAGGGCGATCAGGGCGCCCAGCAGAAAAAAGGCGATTGCTACTGCCAAACGCAGTGTTTGGCCAACCTCAACGCGCGGGCCCACCTCTGCGATGAGCCACATCAAAAACCCCACAATCAGCACCAGCGCGACCGGTGGAATGCGTTTTTCCAGCATGTTCGGTATCCAGATCCATATCTGCCGCCTGCGTGCGCAACGGCACGATTGCCTTTTGGGCAGGGGAATTGTGCCATCCGGCGAGTCATTCGTTCTTGAAACCCCAGTATATGACCTCAGGGTCTCTTGTACACATTCATTAATTCGTTCGCGAGAAGGAGGTCCAGATGCAATCCAGCATCGACATCGTTGATCAGAACGTAAAGACCATAAATACCTGGCTCAAGGACATCTCCGATGAGCTGGACGCCATTGGTGAAGAAGAGGCGTGGGCGCGTCTGAAAGCGGTGCTGCAAACCCTCAGAGACCGGATTACGGTCGACGAAGCCGCCGATTTTGCGGCCCAGCTACCGATGATCGCACGAGGGCTGTTCTTTGAAGGCTGGAAGCCTGCGGAAACACCCCATAAATGGCGGGATAGAGAGCAATATCTGGAGGCCTTTGAACAGACCATTGACGGTGATGTGGACGCCGAGCAGACCTTGAAAGCCGTTCTGAAGGTGCTCGATCGCCATCTGGATAGCAACGAGCTTGCCCAGGTTAAAAAAATGCATCCCAAGGAAGTTTGGGACCTGTGGCCGCAGTAAGCCTAAACTCGTCCCGGCTTAGCCGAAAGGGCACTCAGGCAAAGGGCAGATCATGCTTTCTCAACCAGGCCTGAAAGGGCGCCGCCGAGTTTTCGACTTCGATCTGGGTCAATCCCAGTTGCTCGGGCCTGACCGGGTGAATCTGGCCATAAAGCTGTTCGGCAATGTTGCCGTCCGCAAAGCCGGCACGATTTGCAGTTTCCTGAGCTGCGGCAAACACGATGCGGGGAATACGCGCCCAGTGAGCGGCGGCAAGGCACATGGGGCAGGGCTCGCAGCTTGCGTAGAGGGTGGCTTCTGGCATATGCGCGTTCCCTAACGTCTTCCCGGCGAGGCGTATGGCCGCAACCTCAGCGTGGGCGGTAGGGTCGCATTCCTGCTTTGCCCGGTTACCAGCCTTGGCGATAACTTCCCCGTTGTGAACCACCAGGGCGCCAAAAGGGGCTCCGCCATGCTCAATGGATTCCATGGCCAGTTGCACGGCTTGCTGGAGAAAGGCTTTGTCGGTGTCATCGGTCACTGAATGGCTCACGTTCGGCCTCTCCTCACTGTTGGATCTTGGTTGTGGACAGTGATTACGAATAAGAGCTGTCCCCGGTTTCCATCAATCGTCTTTACAGCCATCCTTTATGAGTTTAGCCATGGCAGTGCTGGTTTGCTGATGGGATGCCGATAATCCAGTAGAACAGGAGCCAGAAGGCTGCTTGGAAAATTTAGATCCGTTCCGGTTTGTCTGCCGGACAATGGTTCAAGCAAGTGTTCAAGACTGTTTGGTGGAGTAATCGGTGTCAGCAAACACCTCTGACAGTATCGATTGCTCGATATAGCTCCGCTGGCCCGACTTGGCAGGCAGCCTGACAGTCAGGTGTATTTCGCTGGCAACCGGAGCCTGAATCGTTACCCTTGGGTCGACAGACGGCACTTCCAGGCCTCTCGAGGCGCCGACTTTGTTCATATAGGTGCGCACGGTGTCCAGGTAGGGTTCGCAGTGGCGATTGGCTGCCGCCAACAGGGCTGTCCGGGCCGAATGCCAGTCGTCTTCCCGCTTAAAGGGAACGGTGAACACGTGAAAATCCCAGTGATCGGTAAAACTTTCGTTGGTAACCGGCTCAGAGACAAACAGTGAATTCGGTATCACAATCAATCGCCCGGTACGCTGATGGCCAGTCTTGCCAGGGCCGACCTCAAGAACGGTCGTTGCGAGCAGGGTCTGATCAATAACATCGCCCCGGAAATCCTTTATCTGAATACGGTCACCCAGATTGAAAGAGCCGGCGCTGCCCTTGAGTATCGCGCCGGAGATACAAAGAATCAGTTCCTTGGTGGCCACCACGAAGGCCACGGCAATAGCGACTATCGACAACGCAAGAGAGCGAATCTGATCGCCCCAGATTAACGCCAGCCCCAGAACGCCCAGCAGCAAAAAGCCGTTGCGGAAGTTTACCAGAAGCCGGCCGCGTAACTCTGATGAGACGACGTTTTTGCGAATAAAACGGGCCGTCAAAGTGCGCAGAATCACGATGGCCAGCATTAGCAGAAAGGTGCTGATCAGCAGTCGCCAGATGGAGTCCGGAAGCACGAAATTTTCGGGCATGATGGCGATACTTTCGAGCATGTTTCGGATCTCGTGATGGTCGTGTAATGGGAGCTATTGTCATGGCAAAGCAGAACTGTAACAAGCCAGATTTCACTGCTCGCTTTGTCACCTGCTTGCTATAGTGATTCATCTACCGATGCCGGAGAACACTATGTCGCAGAGTATGGAACTGACAGAGAGGATCGAGCAAATCCGCGATCTCACTCCTCTAAACGCGGCTGAAGAACTGGTCAAGCTGTCTGCTGATGATATTCAGTTCGTCCTGTCCAGACTGCCTGCGGAGCAGGCCGTGAGGATCGCTTCTCACCTGGCAGAAGTGGCGGCGCCGGAAGATGCGGCCACCCGTGCGGTGCTCTCCGGTATGGAAGCAACCATTGGCGAACTGATGACGCCGGTGACCGCAACCTTGCCTGAAAACTACACTGTCGCCGAAGCCCTTACCTTCATGGTTAAAAGTGCAGACGTGTCTGAAATCAGTTACATCTTCGTGACGCAAAACTCCTGTTTGGTCGGGGTGGTGGGCATGCGCGATCTGATTCTGGCCAAGCCATCCGAAGCGCTGTCAGACATTATGGTGCGGGAGCCGTTTGCCTTTGAACAGGACACGCCAGTCGAGGATGCCGTCGGTGAGGTGCTTTACCGCCACTACCGTATGTACCCTGTGGTGGACGAACATCGGCATATAGTCGGTGAGGTACGTGGCTGGAAGTTGTACGAGCGCATTGCTTCAGAACTGAGCGCTCAGGCAGGTTCCCAGTATGGTGTGGCAAAGGAGGAGCAAATCGACACGCCGGTGCTGGCGGCGTTTCGTATGCGCCACCCCTGGCTACAGGTAAATCTGATCACGGCCTTCGCCGCAGCCTTTGTGGTCGGC
This sequence comes from Marinobacter sp., assembly GCA_033721635.1. GTDB lineage: Bacteria > Pseudomonadota > Gammaproteobacteria > Pseudomonadales > Oleiphilaceae > Marinobacter. Next base: position 4,594 of record JAWWAT010000241.1, read on the forward strand.
ATGTTCGAGAACACCATCACCCAGATAGTCGCTCTTGCGGCCTTTCTTCCTGTGCTCGCGGGGCAGAGCGGCAATACCGGTTGTCAGGCGTTGGCGATTACTCTGCGGGGTATCACTCTTGGAAAGATCAACAACTACCCGGTCAGGCAGTTGTTGCGTAAGGAAATTCTTCTCGGAGCACTTAATGGCGCGGCCGTCGGCGTCATCGCTGGTACCGCGATGTTTGCCTACGCGCTGAGTACCGATGCAGCAAGTCCCGTCATGCTTGGTGTTGTTATCTTTATCGCGATGATTGGTGCCTGCATTGGCAGTGGCATATTCGGGGTAAGCGTCCCGCTGGTGCTAAAACGCTTTGGCGCCGACCCGGCAACGGCCAGCAGCATCTTTCTGACCACATTTACCGACATCATCGGCATGGGCCTGATGCTGTTTCTGGCCACTTCACTCGTGCTTTGATCGACTGGTGAATGCTGGAGGCCACTATCGTTCTCTCAAATCTCCTCACGCACCTGCGCGTAGGTCAGCGCCGCAAAAATGCCCGTGCCACCCAGAACATTCCCGGCAAGGGCAGGGAGGATACCCCCGAACAGCGCGGTAGCAATGCCGAGCTCCCCCTGTGCGACGAGAATAAACAGCTCGGTGGAACCAGCCACCACGTGGGACATGCCGCCAAGCCCGATCATGTACGCCACGATTACGATCATCAACACCTCGCCGGCGCTTTCCATGCGCGGCAGAATCCACACCAGCGCCGCTATCAGAAACCCCGCCGGTATGCCCCATGCAAAATGCTCAAACGGCGTCGCGTCGGCGTAATGGCGCGAAATGGCCAGAATGCCCTCGAAGCGCACGTCTGGCACGATGTGCCCATAGACGAGCACTAATGCCGCCGCCATGCACCCCACGAGATTGGCGGTAAGCACGATCCCCCACAGGCGCGCAGTCCTGTAGAAACACAACCGTGTTGGGGCAAGGAACAGAGGCAGTATCGGCGTGATTGTGTTCTCGGTGAACAACTGCATTCGCCCGAGGATGACAATCAGAAATCCAACCGCATAGCCCAGATTCGAGACGCCGAGG
>JAWWAT010000242.1:0-5673 GCA_033721635.1 Marinobacter sp.
CAGGGCATCCTGGGGACGAATGCCGGCAGAGAACACGATAAGGTCTGTTTCCAGGAAGGACTGGTCGCTGAAGTTCATCCGCAACCGGGCGTCCTGGCCGTCGACAATGGCAGTGGTTGCCTTCTCTGTGTGAACCTGAACGCCCAGTTCCTCGATCTTGTGACGCAGCAAGGCGCCACCGTCGGCATCCAGTTGCACCGGCATCAGTCGGGGCGCAAATTCAACCACGTGGGCTGCCAGTCCCAGGCTCTTGAGGGCGTTGGCGGCTTCCAGGCCCAGCAGGCCGCCGCCGACCACGACGCCGGTGCGGGCACCCTCGGAACTGGCGCGAATGGCATCCAGGTCATCCAGGGTCCGGTAGACCAGGCAGTGGGGGTGGTCATTGCCTTTGATCGGGGGCACAAACGGATAGGAGCCGGTTGCGAGCACCAGTTCGTCGTACCGGTAGTTGCCCCGGGGCGTTTCCAGAATACGGTTCTCCCGGTCGATGCCGGTTACCTGCTCATTCAGATGCAGCTGGATGCCCTGTTCGGTGTACCACTCCAGGGTGCCCATGGCGAGATCCGAGTGAGTGGAACCACCAAAATACTCCGACAGGTGGACCCGGTCATAGGCCAGCTGTTTTTCCTCGCCAAATACGATGATCTCGAAATCGGCAGCGGCCGGGCTGGCGCAGAATTGTTCCAGGAAGTGATGGCCGACCATGCCATTGCCGACGACGATCAGGGTTTTCTTGCTCATGGGTTTGTCCTCTTTCGGGGCAGCTGGCTGAAGGCTCATGCCGCCGCTTCGCAGTAGTTCTTGCCGAATGCTATGAAGTCCCGGTAACGGGAAATATCGTCCTGTTGCAGGATGCGCTGGCTGTACCAGGGACCATCCCGGGTATCGCCGAGCAACACCGCGCCGGTGAGGCGCTGATTCCGGATAAGCAGCCGGCAATAGTGACTCTGTTCGTGGTCCTGCCAGACCACCGATTCGGTGTCTGCGTCGGGGCTAATCTGGCCGCAGGAAAAAATCGGAACGCCACTGATTTTCAGGCGGGTCGGTGTATCCACCGGCCGATACTCGGCCTCGGTCGCGCTTCCGCTGAGAACGCCTGCCAGAACCTCTGCCTGCTGGTATCCAGGTTCCACCAGACCGAAAGTGGTGTTTCCCAGCTGGCAGCATTCGCCCAGCGCAGAGATTGCCGGGTCGCTGGTACGTAGCTGTCCGTCCACCAGAATGCCGCGATCGCATTCCAGGCCCGCAGCCCGGGCAAGCTCTGCAGACGGCGTGATGCCAGTGGCGAAGAGAACCAGATCGGTACTGATCAGGGTTTCGTCGTCCAGTTGCACCGCCCTGACCATGGATCGTCCAAGCAGAGCTTTGGGAGCAACCGCGGTGCGAACAGTCACGCCGCGTTCTTCCATATGTTGTTGGAGGAGTTGGCCGCCGATCTCGTCGAGTTGGCGGTTCAGGAGATGACTGCTCCGGTGCAGGAGGGTGACCGCCATGCCGCGCTGGCGCAGACCCTCAGCGGCCTCGAGGCCCAGGAAGCCGCCACCAATCACCACCGCTCGGCGGTGCCTGCGAGCAGCATCGATCAGGGTTCTGGCGTCCCCCAGATCCCGAAAGGTCATGACGCCCGGAAGATCCTGGCCCGTCAGCCCCGGTTTTGCGGGGCGCGAACCGGTCGCCAGCACCAGATGGTTATAGCGCTGAACCCGACCGGTTGTGGTGGTCACCGTTTTATCTTCACGATTGATGGATACCACCGGTTCGCCAGTGCACACCTCAATGCCGTTGTCCCGAAACCACTTGTCCTGCTGTAACGTCAGAGCGGCTTCGTCGGTTTCACCGGCAAGCAGTCCTGAGAGTTGTATGCGGTTGTAGGCGGCGGATGCCTCGCCATTGAACACGATAACGCGGGTAAACGGCCTGACTCGCTCACGGCACAGAGCTTCGAGCAGGCGTTGTGAAACCATGCCGTGCCCACAAATCACCAGTGTCGATTCAGTCTGTCTTGTCATCTCGTTCAAACCCGTACTTTTTCGAACCAACAAAAAAAGCCGGAGCATCTATTCCCGAGAGGGAAATCGATGGTCCGGCGCCAATGCCAACAACAATGATCTGATGGTCCGGCCTGATCCTTGGCCGGGACGTTCGTCCTTGCTATTTGCAAAGCTATCTTCGTGCCAGTTTTTCTAGTCTTTTAAGATCAGTTGGTTAGCGGTTTTATTCGGGTTCTCGATTGGGCGGGCACGTGAAATCTGCCCTGCGGAAGGGCGGGATGCACGGTTTTGGGCCAGAAACGGTGGCGCGTTAATTGCTGCTGAGAAGCTAGAAGCCCGGTTGTTGAGTCAGCCGGCCTCAGCTGAATCAATGCATTCGAGGCTGCAAAGCCTCCGGAGTCTGATATGAACACAAAACGTGCCGCAGCCTATAAATCGCCGTCAGCAGGCGACTACCTGATTGCCTCCAAAAGCTGCGAGTTAATGAATCTCCAGTACTTTTTGCAGATGGGCAAGCTGATCCAGTGCATCAGTAATCTGGTGCACGCACTGCAGTGCGAACGGGGCGCGTCGAATGTGTTTCTGGGTTCTTCCGGGGAGAAGTTTGGCCAGGAGCGTATAACCCTGGCTTCGTCCTCTGATCGTCTGCGGGGAGAGTTTGATCAGGCGCTGGCGGAGATTCATCAGGAGTTGACGTCACATCCGGTCAGCAGCCGTCTGCTCAACCAGCTTGCCAGTGCCCTTCATGGCCTGGAAGGACTGTCCGAACTTCGGCGATGCGTGGTTGCCCGGAAAATCACGGCTGCCTCTGCGACCGAGGATTACAGCAATCTGATCCACAATCTGATTGCGGTGGTGTTTGAGGCAGCCGATACCGCCGTCGACCCCACCATAGCCGGGCTCCTGGTGGCCATGGTCCATCTGATGAATGGTAAGGAATTCTGTGGGCAGGAACGGGCTGTCGGTTCGGCGGGATTCTCCAGCGGTCGCTTTGATCGTGCACTATCAGAGCGCATGATGCACCTGATCGAGGCGCAGGAGCGCTGTTTTGAGGTGTTCAACAGCTTTGCAGACGATGGTTCCCTGGCACTTTGGGAAAAACTGCGCGAAAACCCTCGTGAGGCTGAGATTGAAAGGCTTCGCCAGCGGGGAACGGCCATCGGGCGTTATAAGAATCTTGATCCCGCCCTCGCGGATGAATGGTTCAGATTGATGTCTGAGCGCATGGATGAGCTGAAAACGATAGAGGACTCAGTGGAGGGCAGCTTTCACGCCCGTTGCACAGAGCGCTTTGCGGATGCCAGAAACTCGCTGGCCCATCAGGAAACCCTGGTCACGTCTCTCGATGGCCGGGAGCGTTCTGCCCAGCCCATGTTGGTACTTTGCGACTCCTCGAACGAACAGCAGGCCGGGGAATCCTGGGCGAGCGAAGGCGTCGGGCAGCAATTCGGCCGATCGATCTTTGATCTGGTTCAGGAGCAGACCCGACGGCTGCAACAGATGACCGATGAATTGCAGAGTGCCAGAGAAGCCCTGGAAGACCGCAAAACCCAGGAAAAAGCCGTGCTCTTGCTGATGGAGCACCGCAGGATCAGTAACGACGAAGCCCACCGAGTATTGCGAAAGCTGGCCATGGACCAGGGCCGGAAGCTGCCCGAGGTAGCCCGGGCCCTGGTGTCCATGGCCGACGTACTGAAATAACCTGGCCACCTCACGCCCTCGCGGCCCGGGCCTCTGATCGCTCATCCTCAGAGGCCTCTGGTTTCCCGGAACGACGTGTCGAGATGTGCTCCAGCTTTCGCTGTTTCTCGTACAGGAATCGCAATACTTCCTGCCGATAGTGCACATACTCCGGATTATCGGCCAGAGTCACCCGATTGCGGGGCCGGGGCAAATCGATATAGAGATCTTCACCAACGGTAGCCTCGGGTCCGTTGGTCATCATGATGATCCGGTCTGACAGCAACACCGCCTCGTCCACATCGTGGGTAATCATGATCACGGTGTTGTTCAGCTCCTGCTGAATCTCCATCAAAGAGTCCTGCAGGTGGGCCCGGGTCAGTGCATCCAGTGCGCCGAAGGGTTCATCCATCAGCAGAACACTGGGTTTCATGGCGAGGGCGCGGGCAATGCCAACCCGCTGGGCCATACCGCCGGATACTTCGCCCGGCCGCTTGTCGGCCGCATGGGCCATGTTCACCAGCTCCAGGTTGTGGTGGATCCAGTCGCGCCGTTCCTGCTTGCTCATGGATTTGCGAAACACCTGTTGTACCGCCAGTTCCACGTTTTCATACACCGTCAACCAGGGCATCAACGCGTGGTTCTGGAAAACAACCGCCCGCTCCGGGCCCGGAGAATTCACCTCGTGGCCATCCAGTACACAACCGCCCTTCGTGGCCTGAAGCAGTCCGGCCACAATGTTGAGGACGGTAGACTTGCCACAGCCTGAGTGCCCGATCAGGGAAACAAACTCCCCTTTCTTGATTTTCAGATTGATGTTGTCCAGGGCGATGAATGCCCCCTTGGGTGTATCGAACGCCATTTCGACGCCGGTCAGCTCTAAATGTGTTTTGCTCATGTCAGTCTCCCATCCAGATATTTATTCGTTCCACGCAACTTTGCGTTGAATCAGAAGCATCACCCGATCCAGCACGAACCCGATAAAGCCGATTGCCAGGACCGCTACCATGATCCGGCTCAGGGACTCACTGCTGCCGTTCTGGAATTCGTCCCAGACGAATTTGCCGAGCCCCGGGCTCTGGGCCAGCATTTCGGCCGCGATAAGAACCATCCAGGCGATGCCGAGCGAGACCCGCAGACCGGTGAAAATCATCGGAACAGAGGAAGGCAACACGACCTTGCGCACATGGGTCCAGAAGGACAGACGCAACACCCGGGAGACATTCAGGAGATCAGGATTCACGGCGGCAACACCCACACTGGTGTTGATCAATGTGGGCCACAGACTGCACAGGGTGACCGTAATCATCGAGGTCAGGAAGGATTTCTCGAACATCGGGTCATCACTCACATAGGTTGCCGAGACCACCATGGTCACCAGTGGCAGCCAGGCAAGTGGTGACACGGGTTTGAACACCTGAATCAGCGGATTGACCGCCGCCTGGAAGTGCCGGTTGAGGCCCACCACGATGCCCAGGGGAACTGCGATGGCAGTTGCCACGATGAATCCGGCCAGAACCGTGATCAGGCTGGTAATGATCTGATCGGGGAAGGTGGGCGCACCCGGGTAGCTCCGGATCTTGACCTCAGCCTCTGGATTGTCAGCCAGAATGCGGGCGTTCCGCTCTTCCTGCATGGCAATGAATTTGTCGGCCCGCTCGCGCTGGTTGACGTGCTCCTGCCAGAGTTGTCCCGATTGCTCCCAGACCTGTACCGGGCCCGGAAAGCTGCCCAGAGAGGTATCAACCTGCGGCGCGGCCAGGTGCCAAAAACCGACAAATACCAGAATCCCGATTAGTGGCAGCAATATCTGGCGCCCGGTGGCAGCTAACTGGCCGGGTGTCAGTGCGTCGCCGAGGGCCCTGACTTTCTTGCTCAGCCAATGCGATGACTGAGGGGTTCTGTTGGCCGAAGTGATCGTAGTCATGGTTTAAAACCTCCTTGCTAACCCGCTTACGGGGTTTGCGAACCTTTCAGGCCGATGTCGAAACTGTCGATGTAG
>JAWWAT010000243.1:0-5649 GCA_033721635.1 Marinobacter sp.
CCGCCTGCAACGCCTGATCCGAATTGCCTGGGTATTCTGCCGTTATCGGCTGGACACGTTCCTGCCATTGGCCGAACTGCCTGCGCCCCTGAAGGTGTTTTTCCTGCTTGCGCCCTGGCACCTGTTCCCCAAACCCAAGCTTGACCGGGGTGATCGCTTGCGGTTGGCACTCGAAGAGTTGGGCCCGGTTTTCGTCAAGTTCGGTCAGATACTTTCCACGCGACGGGACCTGCTGCCGGATGACATGGCCGAGTCCCTGAAGAACCTCCAGGACCGTGTTCCGCCATTCCCGAGCGATGAAGCCCGGAGCATCATCGAGACCTCCCTCGGCGCCCCTGTCTCGGACCTGTTTGCCGAATTCAGCCCGGACCCGCTGGCGTCCGCGTCGGTTGCCCAGGTGCATGCGGCCACCCTGCTCAACGGCCAGAAGGTGGTGGTGAAAGTGCTCCGCCCCGGGATCGAGAGGGTCATCCGCCAGGATCTTGCCCTGATGTACCTGATGGCCGGCCTGCTGGAAAGATACTGGTCCGAAGGCAAACGCCTGCACCCGGTGGAAGTGGTCGCCGACTATGATTCCACCATTCACGACGAGCTGGACCTTCAGCGCGAGGCTGCCAACGCCAGCCAGCTGCGCCGGAATTTCGAGAACTCCTCGCTGATCTACATCCCCTTCATCGACTGGGACTACACCCGCCAATCCGTGCTGGTGATGGAGAGGATTCACGGCATCCCTATTGCGGATACCGACGCCCTGAAGGCCGCCGGCGTCGATATGAAGGTGCTGGCGGAAAAAGGCGTGGAGATTTTCTTTACCCAGGTGTTCCGGGACAGCTTCTTCCACGCCGACATGCATCCGGGCAACATCTTCGTGGACACCTCGAACCCGGCGGATCCGCGATATATCGCCATCGATTTCGGAATCGTCGGCACCCTGGCCCCGGATGATCAGAGCTATCTCGCCCGCAACCTTCTGGCGTTTTTCCGTCGCGATTACCGGCAGGTTGCGCAGCTGCATATTCAGTCTGGCTGGGTGCCACCCGACACGCCCGTGAACCAGTTTGAGGCGGCCATACGTACTGTTTGCGAGCCGATTTTCGAGAAACCTCTAAAGGACATCTCTTTCGGACACTTCCTGTTGCGCCTGTTCCAGACAGCGAGGCGGTTCAACATGGAAGTGCAGCCCCAGCTCGTTCTGCTGCAGAAAACCCTGCTGAACGTGGAAGGCCTGGGCCGCCAGCTCTATCCGGATCTGGATTTGTGGAGTACCGCGCAACCCTACCTTGAAACATGGATGCGCAAGCGGATTGGCCCTTCGGGACTGATCAAGTCACTGCAATCACACCTCCCATCCTGGCTGGAACAGTCGCCGGAAATGCCTCAACTGGTGCATGATGCCCTGCTTCAGCTTCGTCAGGCAGGACCCACCGAGCCCCAGAACCGGGCTACACTGGAGTTGCTCCGTGAACAGCAGGTCCGTACCGAACGGCGATGGCGACGGACGACACTGGCGGTAGTTCTGATTGCAGGAGGTATTCTGGGTACTCAGCCAGAGGGCCAGCAGTGGATTGAGAGCGTGCCGACCTGGAGCTGGGCCCTTTTTGCGATTGCCGGAGGACTCATCCTCCGGGGCAGCCGATAACCGATAAAGATTTCAGGATTCACAAAAATGCAAAACAGCTCGGATAACGTCGAGACCCCTGACTGGCTGGATGCCATTCGCTGGACAGAGGACGGCCTGGTGCCGGCCATCGCCCAGGACGCCGAAACCGGCGACATTCTGATGATGGCCTGGATGAACCGCGAATCGCTGAGGCTGACTGCCGAAGAGGGCCAGGCCATTTATTGGTCCCGCTCTCGAGGCAAGCTCTGGCGCAAGGGGGAAACCTCAGGACACCAACAGGTCATTCGGGACATTCGACTGGACTGCGACGAGGACGTAATCCTGCTGAAAGTGGAACAAAAAGGCGGCATAGCCTGCCATACTGGCAGACGCAGCTGCTTTTACCGGACGTTGAAAGACGGTCAGTGGGTCAGCGTTGACCCGGTGATCAAGGACCCCGGCACGATCTATGGCAGCAACTGAGGTTATGGCACCAACTGAGGAGCACGGACAGTGAGCGATGTACTGGAAAACCTGGCACAGGTCCTGGAAGCCCGGAAGGAGGCAGACCCGGAAACCTCCTATGTAGCCAGTCTCCACGCCAAGGGCCTGAACAAGATCCTGGAAAAAGTGGGGGAAGAGTGCACGGAAACCCTGCTGGCCGCCAAGGACGCAGAGCACTCCGGGGAAACCCGGGACGTGGTTTATGAAACCGCTGACCTCTGGTTCCACAGCATGGTGATGCTGTCGCGACTGGGCCTCGGCCCGAAAGACATCCTGGACGAGCTGGCCAGCCGGTTCGACCTGTCAGGCCTGGAAGAAAAAGCGTCGCGGGACAAGTGAGCGGTAGTACCTCCAAAGGGGTTTCCGCGTAACCGTTCTGGTAACGTACAATGTCATTGAACAGAAACATTAAAACGAGGACCCCGTAATGGGTATCAGCATCTGGCAATTACTTATCGTACTCGGCATTGTCATTCTGTTGTTCGGAACCAAAAAACTGCGCAACATCGGCAGCGATCTGGGTGGTGCCATTCGCGGCTTCAAGAAGTCCATGAGCGACGAGGACTCCAAGGCCGAGAACCAGGAATCCCTGGAAGGCAAGGAAGGGGAGCAGCCGCAACAACAGGCCGAGGCCGAAGACAAGCCCCGGGACAAGTCCCACAGCTGAGACCAGGCTGAATGTTCGATATCGGCTTTCTTGAGCTGCTGATCTGCGGCGTCATCGCGCTGTTGGTGCTCGGCCCCGAGCGCCTGCCTACGGCTGCCCGCGCTGCGGGTCGCTGGGTGGGTGGCGCGCGGCGTATGGTCAGCCAGTTCACCTCGGAACTTGACCGGCAGCTCAAAGCCGATGAGCTCCGCGAGGAGCTTCGAAAGGCAGGGGATGTTGGCCTGGACGACGTGCAGAAAACCGTACGCGGCGCCCTGGACGACGCCAAAAAGTATGAGCATATGATCCTGCCGGAGAACGAGACCCAGAAACCAAGACCTGCGCCGGCAACACGACGTGTGTCCGGCCAGACAAAGGCCTCAGAGGCTCCGCCACAGGATCAGGCTGGTGCCAGTGCCACCCCGCAGTCACCGGATTCAGGGTCTGCCGGGGAAGAACAACCCAAAAGCGAAACCCCGCAAAGTCCGCCGGATAACCGTTCATGAATGCAAAACCCGACGGCAATCAGATGCCTCCGGAACATCAGGAAATGCCCCTGATCGAGCACCTGCTCGAATTGCGCAATCGCCTCCTGAAGATGGTTCTTGCGGTGCTGGTCTGCTTCGCTGCCATCTATCCGTTCGCCAACGAGCTGTACCTGTTTCTATCTGAACCGATTCGGTCCCTGTTGCCCGTTGGCCAGACCATGATCGCAACGGATGTCACCTCGCCCTTCTTTGCACCGCTGAAGCTGGCCCTGGTGCTGGCGGTGTTCGCTGCCATCCCGATTATTCTCTACCAGCTCTGGAGTTTCATTGCGCCCGGCCTGTACGCCCACGAAAAACGCCTGGCCTTTCCGCTGCTGTTTACCTCCGTGATCCTGTTCTATGCGGGTGCAGCTTTCGCCTATTACGTGGTTTTCCCGCTGGTTTTCGGGTTCTTCACCGCCATAGGGCCGGAAGGCATTGTCGAATTACCGGACATCACCAGCTATCTCAATTTCGTACTCAAGATGTTCTTTGCCTTCGGTGTGGCCTTTGAGATTCCGATTGCCACCGTACTGCTCATCCTTACTGGCGCCACCACCCCGGCGGATCTGGCAGCCAAGCGCCCCTACGTGGTGGTTGGCTGCTTCATTATCGGTATGCTGCTGACCCCGCCCGACATCATTTCCCAGACCCTGCTCGCCGTTCCCATGTGGATCCTGTTTGAAATCGGCATCCTGTTCGGGCGCCTGGCAAAACGGGAAGTGGCAGACACGGACAGCGATGAGCCAGCCGGCGAATGAATCTGGCGTTACTGTTTGACGAGGATTTTGTAGCGCCTGACCGGGCCATCCTGCGTGGCCGACGTCTGACCCACCTGCTATCCGTTATCAAGGTAGTTGCTGGCGATACGGTTCCTGTTGGCCGAGAGGGCGGCCAAATGGGCGTCGGCGAGGTGGTGCGGCTTAACGACAGCGAGGCAGAGCTCAGGGTCACGCTGGACCAGCCTCCTCCTGCACCATTGCCGCTCACCCTGGTGCTGGCCATGCCCCGCCCGAAGATGTTCCGCCGTATCCTGCAAACCTGCGCCGCTCTGGGTGTGAAAGACCTCTGGTTGATCAACAGCTACAAGGTAGAGAAGAGCTTCTGGCAAACGCCGTGGCTGTCAGACGAGCAACTCCGGGAGAACCTCACCTTGGGGCTGGAACAGGCGAAAGACACCCTGATGCCCCGGGTGCGGGTCCGCAAGCTGTTCAAACCCTTCGTGGAGGACGAGTTGCCGGCTCTGATGTCAAACAAGCAGGGTCTGGTAGCGCACCCTGGCACGAATACCCCCTGCCCGACTCACCGGAACGAGCCAACGTTACTCTGTATTGGCCCGGAGGGTGGTTTTACGGCCTACGAGGTGGGCAAACTGGAAGAAGCCGGTTGCCAGAGTGTGCACCTGGGCCCTCGCATTCTGAGGGTAGAGACGGCGGTGCCAGTACTGGTCAGCCGGCTGTTCGACGCCTGTCTCTGATCGAAGAACTCATCAGTCGAGGCCCATGGCCTCGGCAGCAATGCGGTTTTTCACCGGGCCCAGCTGGTTGAGCCAGCGAAGACCCGTATTGCGCAGCCAGCGAACCGGCAGTTCATCACGGGCAAACAGCTGCTTGAACCCCTCCATGGCCGCCATCATGGCGAGATTCTCACCTTTTCTTCGGCGCTGGTAACGCGCTAGCACCAGCTCATTGACGGGACTCAGCCCTGCTTTCCGCGCTCGCGAGAGCTCGTCCAGCAAGGCGCGCACATCGCCGTAGCCGAGATTGGCACCCTGCCCCGCCAATGGATGGATGGTATGGGCCGCATCACCAACGAGGGCGAAGCCGGGAGCTATGTAGTCCTTGGCGTGGCGCTGGCGAAGCGGGAAGGCAAACCGGTTGGAGACGGATTCCACCGATCCCAGCTCGCGTTCAATCGCCCGCTCGAGTTCAAAGGCAAATTCGGTGTCATCCAGTGCCATAAGACGACGGGCTTCCCCGGTATCCTGGGACCAGACAATGGAACAGAAATGCTCATCGCCGGATTCGGGCAGCAAAGGCAGAAACGCCAGCGGCCCAGTTGTTGAAAACCGCTGCCAGGCAGTGAAACGATGGCTCTGGGTGGTTCGCACCGTACACACAATGGCCTGCTGGTCGTAGTCCCACTCCCGGGTAGGCAGGCCCACCCACTGACGCAGCCGGGAATTGGCACCATCACACCCCACCACCAATCCGGCAGTCAGGGATCGGCCATCTTCCAGCTCAAGAGTGTAACTCTCAGACGACCGCTTGCAGCCGGTAATCCTTGCGCCCTCAATCAGCTCAACCAGGCTTTGCTCCAGAGCTCGGAACAATGCCCGCACAATACTGCGGTTTTCGACAATCGTCCCGAGA
>JAWWAT010000244.1:0-5647 GCA_033721635.1 Marinobacter sp.
ACGATGCCCTGACCGGAATGCCAAACCGGGTCCTGTTTGCTGACCGGTTGCAGCAGGCCATGGCCCTGACCAGAAGACAGAGCGGCCAATTGGCGGTGGTTTACATTGATCTTGATGAGTTCAAGCCGGTCAACGACGCCTTCGGCCATGAGGCGGGTGACCAGTTGCTGGTGGAAATAGCCTCCCGCATGCGCTCAGAGCTTCGGGAGGAGGATACTCTGGCGAGAATCGGCGGTGATGAATTCGCGGCCATTGTCATGAACGTGCAGGATGACGAATCGCTGGAAAGCCTGCTGGTGCGACTGCTGGCCAGGGTGGCCGAGCCGGTCTGGGTGGCGGACCACAGTGTGGAAGTCTCAGCCAGTATTGGCTACACGCTGTTCCCGCAAACTGGTGACCTGGACGGTGACCAGCTCTTGCGGCAAGCTGATCAGGCCATGTATCAAGCAAAACATCGCGGCCGCAATCGCTATATCCGCTTTTCTGACCCGTCTTCCTGAGGGCTCCTGTTGAGTAACTCGACCCCGGGCCTCCAGCCAAGAGATTTGTTCCACTGATCACAGAGGCGTCGAACGGAACTCAGGTCGTCCAGGGTGCGCTCCCCGGCGATAGCAGTGAACTCTCCTTTGACAATCATTGAGAGCATCCGGGATTTGAGTACGTGGTAAGCCTTCTCGAGATCATGGAATGTTTCGGGTTCCGGGCTGTCCGCTGCAACCAGCGTTCTAAGTAAGCCGAGATAATGCTCAAAGTCTGCGGCCAGGCAGTCCAGCTGCGGCAACCTGCTGGCTTCTTTAAGCCGCAGCAGAACGGGGGCCAGAGTCGTGGCTTCGTCCAGGTACCGACAGGTCAGGATGGTGCCGGTGAGTGCATCAACGGTCATCGGGTGCATCTTTTCGGCGCGAAGCCTGGCGATGTAATCGGTGATCGCCTCATTGAGGCTTCGACAGGCCTCGGATTTGGGGCGAATTTGAGTTGGCTGCAAATCCTCGCGATCAAGGCATACCCGCAAAAGTCCCCGAATGAGCCCGATCAGCCGTTTCATTTCCTGATCAACCGCACCGATGGCCAGTTCCGGCGTGGTTACCAGTGTATTGTCGAGATAACGGGGCTCGGCGTTGTCCTCTTCTTTGCTACGGAACAATCGCCCCAGAAAACGTGCAAATTGCGGTGTGAAGGGCAGCATGATGAATGCCCCGAGAACATTGAACAGGGTATGGAAAAGGGCCAGTGACACCGCGACGTTGGCATCAAGGGCCAGCCAGTCGGCGAGCAAGGCCACGACCCAGAGCATGACGGGCAGAACGACCAGGGCAATCAGGCCAGTGACAGCGTTGAACAGGATGTGACCAATAGCCAGTCGGCGAGCATTCGCAGTGGCTTTGAGCGCAGACAGAGCGGCTGTTGATGTCGAACCGAGATTTGCGCCGATCACGGCTGCTGCTGCACTGTCGAGGGGTATCAGCCCACCTGCGGCTGCCGTCAGCACGATGGCCAGTGACGCGCTGGAAGACTGCGTCAGCACGGTCGCGAGAAAGCCGATCAGAACAAAGGCTGGCAGTCCGTAGCCGGAGCCGACCAGAACGTCGCTGTCCAGGCCGCCTGCCAGGGTTTCCAGCGAAGACTTAAGGATCGAAAGACCCAGGAAAAAAAGTGCAAATCCCGCAAATGCCTGGCCCAGTGACCGGTTTCTGGGATTGCGACTGATCATTTTTACGCCCATACCGGCGGCGAGAAGCGGCAAAGCCATGGCCTCGATGTCGAAACCGAAACCGACCAGGCTCACCAGCCACGCGGTCATGGTGGTGCCGATATTGGAACCGAAAATAATGCCCAGGGATTGCGCCAGATTAAGAAGGCCGGCGTTAACAAAACCGATGGTGGCGACGGTTACAGCGCCCGAGTGCTGGACAATGCCGGTGATCAGAAACCCGGCTGCGAGACCGCGCAACGGTGTCTTGGTCCAGTGGCCCAGCAAGTGGCGCAGTTGATGCCCCGCGGCGCTTTTCAGACCGTCGGTCATCATTTCCATGGCCAGCAGGAACAGGGCCAGGCCACCAAGAATCTGGAAAATGGTCGAAGTCATGTCGGTTCTTTTTTTTCGCCAGCTTACTCTGAGCTTAGCAAAGCCCGGGCGAGTGGAAGTGAAGGCTACTCAGGAGAGGAATTTCCGGACATCGATCCTATAGGTTTCCGGGTCCACGGCACGAAGAATCCGGTCCTGGGTACCCGGCTTCGCAAGATCGATGGTGTCCACAGTGATCGGCATGCGGAATTTGGTGTGGTACATAACGCGCACAGTTGGCAGTCTCTGGTCGCTTTCGTTGGCTTCGACCACCACGCCAAGTCGACCACTTTCCAGCAGCACCAGAGAGCCCACCGGATAAAGGCCAAGGCAACGGATGAACTGTTTGACCAGAACCGGGTCCAGATGGCTGCCGCTCCATTCCAGCAGCTTCTTCAGGCCCTGGGTTGGCGTCATGCCCTTGTGATAAACCCGGTCTGCCGTGATGGCGTCGTAGACATCGCTGATTGCGACCATTCGACCGTACTCCGAGATCTCGTCTCCTTTCAGACCTTCCGGATAACCGGTACCGTCCAGGCGCTCATGGTGTTGGGCTGCCGTGATGACGGTGAGCTCACCTATGCCCTCGGTGGTGGCAAGAATGTCCCGTGAGTGGCGGGCGTGGAGTTTCATCACCTCGAACTCTTCGGCGGTCAGGCGACCGGGCTTGTGCAGAATCTCATCGGGTGTAAGGATCTTGCCCAGGTCGTGGAGCAGGGCGCCCACGATGGTCTGGTGCAGGACATCGGAAGACAGGCCGCGGTAATTGCCAAACAGAGACATAAGCACACTCAGATTGACCGAGTGTTCCAGCAGATAATTGTCTTTTTCCCGGATTCGTCCCAGACAGCTCAGGGCGTTGGCATTACGGAGGACGGAATGCTGTAGTTCGTCTGCCAACTGATGGATGGGGGCCACATCAATGGCGCCGCCAACCTTGGCGTGATTCATGAATTCGCCGACCAGCCCCTGGGCCTGACTGTGGATCTGCTGGGCGATGACCATTTCTTCTGCAAGTGGTACATGAGGCCGCAGGCCGGGCGTCAGCTCACCCGCCTTTTGCAGGGCCGACTCGTTCCGGCGATCCACCTCGGCGGCGGTTTCCGAGTCCTGAGTGTCGAGCCCCTTCGAGGCATCGATATAGACGAACTCCACCCCCATACGGCGGATTTTCTCGATCGTTTCCTCTTTTTTGATCACACCGCGCTTGCGCTGGGTGTTGTGGGGAATCCAGTCGTTGTTCAGGTCGGTTATGTACATACCGACCTTGAGTGCTGAGATGGGAACGCGTTTGATCATTCGCCGGGGAAGAACGTTCTTAGACTGTTCTGGTACGTCTTACCAATCACCTCGTCCAGAGGCAATTCTTTCACCTCAGCGATTTTCTCGGCGACAAAGGGCAGGTAAAACGGTGCATTTTCCTTCCCGCGGTAGGGCACCGGGGTCAGGAAGGGTGAATCGGTTTCCAGCAGGATCTGCTCGATCGGCGCCATGCGCACGATGTCCCGGACGTTCTCGGCCTTGTTGAACGTGGTGATGCCGTTGAAGCCCAGGCACCAGCCCTGATCCAGAGCATACCGGGCAAGTCCGGGGCCGGAGGTAAAGCTGTGGATCACGCCCCGGCGCTTCAGAGTAGCCTCGAATTCGCCAAGAATCTCGATGGTATCCTCGTCGGCTTCCCGGCTGTGAATCACCACGGGCCTGTCTGTGTCACAAGCGATTTGCAGCTGGCGCCGGAACACTTCGCGCTGGACGTCCCGGTCGGCGTTGTCGTAAAAATAGTCCAGGCCGATTTCACCCACGGCAACGATCTTCTCATCCCGGGCGTGGGCGCGTATTTCCGCTTCCACTTCGTCGGAATAACTCTCGGCATCGTGGGGGTGGATGCCCTGGGTACCGTAAACCCAGGGTGCAACCTGGCTGAGTTCCCGTACCCTGGCAAGGTTGTCCGGGGACACCGCGATGGTGATCACTTTCTCGATATTCACCCCCTTTGCCTGGTCAAGGGTTTCCTCCAAAGGGCGGTCCTTGAGGTAATCCAGGTGACAGTGGGTCTCGATGATCGGGTGATCGAATACGGGAATCTCGCGACGTTTCTTACTCATTGCCGGGGACTACACTCCATCGCAACCTGGGTCCAGGCTGCTATTCTGTGAATTGAAGCTCATAAGTTTACCAGCTTGTACGATTGTTGACCTGTATTACCTCCATAGGGAGTTGCACGGAGCATCTTGATGAAGCTGTCGGCGTTTGCCAGTCGTTTTCTTTTCGACCCCGGAAAGCCTCGGTTCCGGGATTACCCGATGTTGCTGGACAGCAATGAACAGGAGTTGCCCGCCCTGGAGGCCAGCCTGGAACAGATCGGTGAACACCAGCGCCGGCTCTGGGCGAATCAGGCCAGGGCGGTTCTGCTGGTGGCACACGGTCCGGATACCAGCGGCAAGGATAGTCTGATCCGCACACTGGCCACCTTTGCAGACCCCGCCGGCTTTCACGCCTGGTCATTCAGCCGACCCAAGGGTGCCGAAACCCGCCATGATTTTCTCTGGCGGGTCACGCCCTTTCTGCCCGGCTTTGGCGAGATGGTGGCCTTCAATCGCAGCCATCATGAGGCTGTGATCGCCGAGCGGGTATGGCCGGTCCATGAGCCAGACAGCTATAACTGGGAGAACCGTTACCGCTCCATCCGGAACTTCGAGAACCATCTGGTGGAAGAGGGCACCACGGTTATCAAGATCTGGCTCAATCTGTCCGAAGACGAGCATCGACAGCGCCTTCTGAAGCGCCTGGACAAACCGCGCAAGCGCTGGAAGTTTGATAAGTCGGATATCGACGGCTGGGAGAAACGTCGCCAGTACGAGGCCTTCGCCGAAGAGGCCCTGGCCGCAACCCATACGGATCAGGCCCCCTGGTTCATTGTGCCAGGTGACCGGAAACCCCAGGCTCGTGCCATTGTTGCGGCGATACTGGCAGAGCAGCTGAAGCGGTTGGCGCCGGATTATCCGAAAGAAGATGAGAATGTCCTGAAAGAATACCGACGCCTGTTGGCAAAAAACGGCGTGAAATAAATACAGCGGAGGAATGCATGCACATTGTTGTAGTCGGTGGCGGCGTGGTGGGAATGACCACGGCCTACGAACTGAATCGCCGGGGCCACCAGGTGACTGTGCTGGAGCGCCACGCAATCGCCGGGAACGAAACCAGCAAGGCCAACGCGGCCCAGCGCTCCTATGGCGTGGTCTACCCCTGGGCCGACCCGTCGATCGTGTTCAAGGCCATCCCCTGGATTATCAAGCAGGATGGTCCTTTGAAACTGCGGTTTCCACCGTCGGTGGAAACCCTGAAATTCATGTTCGCCACCCTCCGTTACGCCTGGTCGCCTGGCCTGTTCGGCTTGAATCGCCGCGCAATGCTACGCCTCGGCATCCACAGCCGGGAACGGTTTCTCGCGCTGGAAAAGGAGTTGGATCTTGCCTTCGATGGCGACCACCAGGGCCTTCTGCACCTCGCCAGCACCCCGGAGGCACTGGAAGGCTACCGGACCACCCATGAACTTCTGAAGGAGCTCGGCATTCCTTCCCG
>JAWWAT010000245.1:0-5646 GCA_033721635.1 Marinobacter sp.
AAGAGCCTTGAGAACTTTACCTCTGAAGTCAGACATCGGGCAGTTGATCCATCACCGCTGCTGCTTGCCGGTTGCAGTCGGCACGCACTGCAAACACCTTTTCGCGCCAGTACTCGAGGTTACCGAGCATGTCCCCGAGGGTTAGTTGGGAACCTTCCGGGTTCATTTCTTTCGTAGATAGCCGCGCCTCGTCCATGCCCAGTTGGTTGAACAGCTCCTCCAGCTTGAATTCGTAGGCGATCCCCAATACCGGTGTACCAGCGACCAGACCTAGAATGGCCGCATGCATCCGTGTGGCAATGACCAGATGAAAGCTTTGATAGGCGCTGACAATCTCCATTGGTTGGCGGAACTGGCGATCAACGGTGACACTCTTTGCTACGTCCTCTGGCAAGGTGGAAACAATCTCATCGGCAAGCTTCGTATCGTCAGTCCAGTACTCGGCAATGCCCTGGCAGGTCGAAAGAAACACCACTTCCGCGCCATAGTCCCGGACCGCACGATTAACCATTGCCGCCACAGACGCTTTATATTGCTCACTCAGGGAACGGTCGCCGTCATTGAAGAAGTGCATCGTTCTGACTGACACCGCAATCCGCAAAGCACCTGTCGGAGGAACAGACTGTTCTGCATTGATCACAAACGCAGCGTCTTTTGCCAGCGCGATCTTGTCCGCCTGAATGCCGAGTTCCAGCACATGCTGGCGTGAGCGTTCATCGCGCAAGCAGATGGCAGAAGCCTTGTGGAAAATATCCGTGAACGCTTGCCGATACTTGGGCTGGGTAAAGGGCCCGAGTGTCTGAGTAAAAAACACCAGCGGAGAGCCGGCAGCCAAGGTTAGCTGGTAGTCCCGGATATTTGTCCACAAACCGTAGTTCTCGGTCAGGTAGGTACCGCCGGTACTTACTACCAGGTCTGCGTTTACATATTCGGCGACCGACTCGTAATCTTCACGATTAACAATTAATTTCGCCACCCCGCCGACTTTCCACCGCAATAACCGGGCTGCTAAAGATAGTGCCAAGTAGCGAACTCTCTCGTTCCAATGGCCATAACCTTTAGCTTGTAGCTTTCTGGCCAAGCTTAACCGGGGGGGGTTGCCAAACAACGACTGGCGAAACTCTGCCCACGGGTAATATTTTGCGGCCGCTTTGGCAGATTTATCAAAAACGATAAAACGGGCATCCTCACCATACCTGGCCCGCAAGACCTGAAACATACCCCACAGGATTGCCGCATCACCGGTGTTCAGAGAAACAATGTTGCTAATAACAATCTGTTTTGGCCCGGAGGGCTTACTCATAACCAAATCTCTTCAACACAGGAGTGACAATGGCGTCTATTCTCGACAGGTTCTCTTTGCCAAAAAAATCCTCCAGGTTTGAAGGTTTTTCTCCTTTTGGTTGGAACTGGAAATCAACAAGCGAAGAAATGTCTTTCAGGCCGGAAAATCCCAGTTCGCCTGCCAGATTTTCTATCTGGGCCTTCTTATCCTTACGGAAATCCTCATAGCGAATAAGGTGGATTCGCTCCTGATTCTCAAGGTAACGCTCGGCGGATAGACGCCAACGCCAGGCCATCTTCTCAAGATAATCGCTACCCGGCATAGCAGGCGAAGTACCATTAAGTACCCTGCCCCACGTGCCGTTCACATTACCCAAAAGCAGGTTGCCTTCGGCCGGATTGCCCGGAATCTTCAGGCGGCTGAGAATGCTGCGTATATTGTCCCTCGGTTCCCGCACAATAAATACGAACTGCGCATCTGGCAGAAGCTGTTTGAGTTCCTTCAGAAAAAGCGGAAAATTCGGATCCTTTACAACCGCCCCACTAAATACGCTCCTGTGCTGGCGCCAAAGGTCTTCAAGGGACAACGCTCCTGAAAACAGTGCGTCTCTGAAGTGGACGCCTTTCGAATCCAACTGATGGAACGGGTCGCTGCAGACCTCGACACCGGCCGCTTCAGCCAGCAAACTGGCGATTGCAGTTGTGCCGGACTTGGGCATTCCGGCAACAATTACTCTTCCTTTACCGTTGGAAAGGGGCATAGCCCCCAGCAGGCGACTTTTGAGGTTGGTTAATGCCATCGGCTCTATCGCTCCTTCGCTTCAAGCAGACGTTTGAAAATGTTGAGGCTTGCTGACACGTTGTCTGACCAACTGCGACTCTGCTGGATCATCTCCCGCCCTGCCGTCCCAACCCGACGCGCAAGATCCGGGTCATCCCGAAGTCTAATCAACTGATCCAGAATATCGTCAGGCGAATCACTACAGAGCAGCCCGTTGCTGCCGTGTTTAATAAGCTCAGCCATTTGGCCTCTGTCAGATGCCACTACAGCCGTCCCACAGGCCATGTACTCAAACATTTTCATGGGCGATCCATGAAAACGGTACGGAGACCAGAAATATTCCGGGTGAAGGGCAACACAAGCGTCCGCGGAGCAAATTGCATCCAGAATTTCTTCCCTGTTCAGTCCCTGGACGACTTCAACGTGGCTACCACTTGGGAGAGAGTCGGAATACTGATTGACGGCCAACAAAAACCTGATATCGGGGGCTTTTTCTTCGGCCAGGCGTATTGCAGCGGCGAAGTAATCGAGCCCTTGCCAGGGGTAGATCGCACTGCCGCTATAGAAGACAGTAAAACGATCGGAGGTACGTTTCTGACGACGCAGATCTATTTCTTCTTCGGAGATCAAAGGGCCGCCATTGGGCAATACTATTGTATCTGCGATTCCAAGCGTTTCGACCGCGTACCCTTTTAATGCCGTTGATACACATATCGCAGAATCCACTCGCTTCGCAAGATTACGGCGCAACGATTCTTCCTTCTTTATCCCTGGCATTTTTCGGGAGGCATGAAACCAGCGTCGAAGGCGTTTGAGCCAGGATTCCTGTACATCAAGACGTCGACCGCCAAGCCATGAAAAAGCAAGGGTTTCGTTGGCAGGCGCATTAATCTCCCAGACAACAGGTCGATCACCAGCCAATTCCATACAGGCACCAACCTCAGGCCAATCACCAAGATAACGGGCATCAATTCTTATATACAAGACATCAATGTTATCAATGAAGGTGCGAAGCTCGCCTTCGGAATTACCGGAAAAGTTGCTTACACCGGGCATGGTGGGATCATCAAGTACGCAAACCTGGTGCCCTGCTTTCAGAAACCCCTGAACCAACTCCAGGGCATGTACATGGTTGCCCCCCTTTGGTGGGTAGGCATGCATCTTGTACATATAACCGATTTTCACCAGGCAATCTCCTTATCACTGGTACAGCGCAACGGTCTGTTAGGGTACTGCGCTTTCTGGCATGATTACGGCGCGAATTGTGGGAAGGATGCTACCACCGAACGGTGCGGATGTCTGCAACCCCGGATACACGAAACCTTAATGGAATCCTTAATGAAACAGCACGATAACGGAAATATATTGCTGGTCTCCAATTACCCTTCTGACGTCGGATACGCCTGGTGGCTAATGGAACATTTCTGGGTTCTCCTGTCAGAGCACTTCAACGCGCGGGGCGCCAAAGCATTCCTCGCCTACCCCAGCATCAACGACCTGCCAGACAAAATTCAGGACAGCTGCATCATACCAGTGGAGCTCGCCATCCCGGCTGCGGGACCTTTACCACCCGAGCTCAAAACATTTATTAAAATTAATAACATCCAGCACATTTATCTGACAGATCGCCCCTGGTTCAACCCCCAATATGCGGCACTTCGGCAAGCAGGCGTAAAGAACATCGTAGTGCACGACCATACGCCTGGGGACCGTCCCGTGATCGGTGGCGTCAAAGGGCTGATAAAGGCCATACGCCACAGGCTCCCAGTCGTCTGCGCAGACAGCCAGCTCTGCGTCTCTCCGCTGATGCGCCAACGCAGTATTTACAATGGCCGGCTGCCGGGACAGCACTGCCACGTAGTGCAGAATGGTATACCGCCGATTAAACCCTCAACCGCTTCCCGCCAATCGCTACTGGAGAGCCTGAATATCCCAAGCGATCGGCAAGTGTGTATCACTACTGGCCGCGCGCATCCTTATAAACGTTTTGATCTTATTATTAACACGGCCGCCGAGCTTCAAAAGATCCAACCTGATAACAGCCTTGTTTTCGTACTCATCGGTGATGGACCTGACTTTGACAGGCTGAAACAGCAGATCCAGGATCTGAAGCTTGACGAATACGTACGCCTTCCCGGATTTCGAACCGACGCCAAGGAGTTTCTGGGCGCCGCTGATATGGCCATGCATGCAGCTCTCGGCGAAGGGTTCTCTCTCTCTATTGTGGAGTATATGAGCGCGGGCCTGCCGGTGCTGGTGCCAGACATCCCCTCGGTGAAGCAGGCGATTGATCACGGAGAAAACGGCTTCGTATATGAGAAAGATAGCGTTGCCAGTGCTGCCTCCTATATTGCTGACCTCCTCAAGGATGACAACCGAAGGCAAGCTATGGGGCAGTCTGCCAGAAATAAAGCCAATACACAGTACAGCCTCGACAACTGCACCCAAGAATTTCGCAGGGCATGTCAGGCGCTGTTCTGAATAATATCCCAGAGCCGCTCTACGCTCTTCTGAGTTGTCCAGCTCTCCACCACTCTGGTCCGCGCCTGGGCTCCCAGGCGCCGTGCGTCTTCCGGCTTTGTCGCCACATGAACAAGTGCAGCCGCCATGCCAGCCGCATCGTACTCGTCAACTAACAATCCGGTCTCGCCTTCATCTATTATGTCTCGGATGCCACCGTGACGGGTGGATACCACTGGAAGGCCCATGCCCATGGCTTCGAGCACTCCCACCGGTGTTCCCTCCATATCACCATCAGGAGCGCGAACGGAATGCTGAATGAACCCGCCGGCCCGTTTCATGGCCTTAAGCACATAGTCGTGGGGTTGCGCGCCTGAAAATGTGATTCGGTCATCAACCGACAAGGCCTTCGCAAGCTGCATACAGGGTGTTTTCAGAGGCCCATCACCAATTATCTCAAGCCGGGCATCAGGAACGCTCTTCAAAAGCTCTGCAAAAGCCAGTATTGAAATGAAGGGGGCCTTTTTCTCAACGAGACGCCCCACCATCAGGAATGTGACATCTCGCTCCAGCAGCGATGCCGGCTCACCCGCCACTTCAGCTCCACAGGCGTTATGGAACAGTTTTTCCGCTGGTGCGCCGAGCGTCGATAACTGCTCACACATGTGGGTTGAAACGCCGACTACTGCAGCTGCGTTATCAAACAGCTGCCTGTACGAACTCTCAAGCTCCGCCAGCACCGACTCCCGGTAAGCGTCATAGCCGTGGAACTGAGCGATCAGAGGCACCCCTGCTTGCCGGCAGGCTTCCATTACTGATACAGCCGTGGGCCCATACTCTGCCAGCACAGCGTTGATATGATTGCTTTCCAGGAAGCGCTTGAATGCACGAGTGTCCTGATCCGCTACGGTGGTCCCACTCACTTTCCGTTCCGCCCAGCGCATACCCAGTGGTACAACTGACCGAGACGCAAGAAAGGTACCGGCACCGGAACTCCCTGACCGTATCATCCGGTAGCCGGGATTCCCGACCAGGGACACAACGGTACATGGCATGTCATTGATATGAGCGTGAAGAAAAGTTTCCGAAGGACCCAGCTCGTTTCCATCCTTGTTGACAAC
>JAWWAT010000246.1:0-5637 GCA_033721635.1 Marinobacter sp.
GACGGCTTTACCAAGGAGAAAGCAATGAAACTTGTGACAGCGATCATCAAGCCTTTCAAGTTGGATGATGTCCGTGAGGCACTATCCGAGATTGGCGTACAAGGCGTAACCGTCACTGAAGTCAAAGGCTTCGGTCGGCAAAAAGGCCACACAGAACTCTATCGTGGCGCGGAATATGTGGTGGATTTCCTGCCCAAGGTGAAGGTGGAGGTTGCCATTGGCGACAACCTGCTGGACCAGGTCATCGAGTCCATCACCAAGGCGGCCAACACCGGCAAGATCGGTGACGGCAAGATCTTCGTGACTGAACTGGCTCAAGCCATCCGGATCCGGACTGGCGAAACCGGCGAAGAAGCGGTCTGAACCAGCTCTGATAATTCGAACAGCCAACGCAAAAAATTTATAACCTGAAAAGCCTCGTGCGGAGGGCTTCATATGGAAAGCAATCTAAATCACATTTTTGAACTCCAGTATGCGCTGGATACCTTTTACTTCCTGATTTGCGGTGCCCTGGTCATGTGGATGGCCGCTGGCTTTGCCATGCTGGAAGCCGGCCTGGTGCGTGCCAAGAACACCACCGAAATCCTGACCAAGAACGTGGCCCTGTTTGCGGTCGCCTGTACCATGTATCTGATTGTCGGCTACGACATCATGTACGACGGCGGTATCTTCCTGAGCGGTGTAACAACTGTTGCCGAGATGGACGACGCAGCGATTGCGGGCGTTATTGCAGCCTCCACTGAAGCCGGCTTCGGCGACATGGGCGAATACAGCGGCGCTTCTGACTTCTTCTTCCAGGTTGTCTTCGTTGCAACCGCCATGTCCATCGTCTCCGGTGCTGTGGCTGAGCGCATGAAGCTCTGGGCCTTCCTCGGCTTCGCCGTTGTAATGTGTGGTTTCATCTACCCGATGCAGGGTTCCTGGACCTGGAACGGCGACGCAGTATTCGGCATGTACGAGCTGAGCTACAGTGACTACGCCGGTTCCGGTATCGTTCATATGGCCGGTGCAGCCGCCGCTCTGGCAGGTGTTCTCCTCCTCGGTGCCCGTAAAGGCAAGTATGGCGCCAAAGGTGAGATCCGTGCCTTCCCGGGTGCAAACCTGCCTCTGGCAACCCTTGGTACCTTCATCCTGTGGATGGGATGGTTCGGCTTCAACGGTGGCTCTACCCTGAAACTGGGTGGCATCGGTGTCGCCAACGAAGTTGCCAACGTGTTCCTGAACACCAACGCGGCTGCAGCCGGTGGCCTGATTGCTGCCCTGATCGTAGCCCGCCTGATGTTCGGCAAGGCCGACCTGACCATGGCACTGAACGGCGCCCTGGCTGGCCTGGTAGCCATCACTGCTGAGCCCGCAGATCCGTCTCCCCTGCTGGCCACCATCATCGGCGCGATCGGCGGCACCCTGGTTGTGTTCTCCATCGTAACCATGGACAAGCTGCGCATTGACGATCCGGTCGGTGCCATCTCTGTACACGGTGTGGTTGGTATCTGGGGTATCTTTGCGGTTCTCCTGTCCGACGCAGACGCTACCTTCATGGGTCAGCTGGTCGGCATGCTCACCATCTTCATCTGGGTATTCGTCACCAGCCTGATCGTCTGGGGCATCCTGAAAGCCGTCATGGGCATTCGGGTGTCTGAAGAGGAAGAGTACGAAGGTGTGGATCTGTCCGAGTGTGGTATGGAAGCCTATCCGGAGTTTGTCAGCCAGAAGTAATAATCGCCGGCTGGCATGATCGAAAAGGGCGCCCCTCGGGGCGCCCTTTTTTTCTGGCATGATCTTGAACTGAACAGAGGCCTCAGCCTTCCCCAGGGAGCACCTGATCTTCCAGCGCATCCACCATGAACTGCGGCATCGCCAGGGCACCCCGATGCACTCCGGCATTGTAGTAG
This sequence comes from Marinobacter sp., assembly GCA_033721635.1. Lineage (GTDB taxonomy): Bacteria > Pseudomonadota > Gammaproteobacteria > Pseudomonadales > Oleiphilaceae > Marinobacter. The sequence goes on from JAWWAT010000246.1 coordinate 1,893, forward strand.
CGGGTTACGAAAGGCCGATTGTTGGCGTCTTCCTCGCGGAAGTATTTAACCGGATTTTCTTTGCTGGCCATGGTGCAACTCCACCAGCCAGTGGGGTAGACCGGTTGCGGGAATGGCAAGGTCTGCACGTGCTCGAATCCGGCCTTGCGCATGTCCTCGTGAATACCCTTGATAATGCTGTCGGTGTGCAATAGCGGTGATTCACTCTGCTGGACAATAATGCCGCCTTCTCGAAGCGCCAGCATGGCATCCCGGTAAAAATCCAGGGCAAACAGGCCCTCGGCCGGGCCAACCGGGTCGGTGCTGTCGATAATAATGAGGTCGACACTGTTCGGCTCGATGTCCCGCATCCACTGAATGCCATCCCCGAAGAAGAAGTTGGCGCGCGGATCACTGTTCGCTTCGCACAGTTCCGGGAAATATTTCTCCGACATGCGGGTTACCCGCTCGTCGATTTCCACCTGCCAGGCTTCCTCAACACCCGGGTGTTTGAGCACCTCTTTCAGGGTGCCGCAGTCGCCACCACCCACAATCACCACCTTTTTGGGGTCCCGATGAGTAAACAGAGCCGGATGAGTCATCATCTCGTGGTACAGGAAGTTATCGCGGGTGGTCAGCATCACGCAGCCATCAAGAACCATCAGGTTGCCAAAGGTCTCGGTCTCGTAGATTTCCAGTTTCTGGAACGCTGTCTGCTCCTCGTGGAGCTTCTTTTTCACCTGCAGGGAGAACGCCGTCCCCTGGTCCTGGAATACCTCGGTAAACCAGCCGTCATTGAGTGCTGTCATGTCTTGCCTCCCCCTGTGGGCCATGGGCTGAATTGAAAGGGCGTATTGTAGGGATGCCCCATCGTGAGCTAAAGCGATAATCGCGGTGAAACGCCACGTATTTTCCGCACCGGTGCTTTTAGCCCGCAGTGGGAATCCATACAATGGCGGCCAGTGTTTCCTGACAGGATAGCAAGCATGAGCGAAGCCAGCGCCACACCGGCCCACAAGGTTTACAACATTGCCCACTGGAGCGATGGCTACATCGGTGTCAATGATCAGGGCCAGGTATTGATCCGCCCGGATCGCGGCCACAGCGCCGCACGGATCAACCTGCCGGAGCTGACCGGGAAGCTGACCCGGTCCGGGATTCAGTTGCCGGTGCTGATTCGCTTCGTTGACATCCTGCACGACCGCGTGAACAAGCTCTGCAATGCCTTCAACAAGGTCGCAGAAGAACATGCTTACCAGGGCCGTTACACAGCGGTCTATCCGATCAAGGTTAACCAGCAGCGCCGGGTGGTCGAGGAACTGCTTGCTGCCGAGCCAGCAGCCTCGAAAGGTCAGATCGGTCTTGAAGCAGGCAGCAAGCCAGAACTGATGGCGGTGCTGGCGATGTCACAGCAACCGGGATCGGTGATTGTCTGCAATGGTTACAAGGACCGGGAATACATCCGCCTCGCCCTGATTGGCCAGACCCTGGGTCACAAGGTGTTCATCGTGGTCGAGAAAAAGTCGGAACTGCCACTTATTCTTGAAGAAGCAAAAAGCCTGGGGGTGTCACCACTGATCGGAGTTCGGGCGCGGCTGGCCACAATCGGCAAAGGCAACTGGCAGAACACCGGCGGTGAAAAATCCAAATTCGGACTGTCCGCCAGCCAAGTGCTGGATGTGGTGAACACGCTGCGCGAAGCCGGAGCCCTCGAGACCCTGCAATTGCTGCATTTCCACCTGGGCTCACAGATTGCCAATATCCGTGACATCCAGACTGGCCTCAGGGAGTGTGCCCGGTTCTACAGCGAACTGCGCCAGATGGGCGCTCCGGTCGGCACGGTGGATATCGGTGGCGGCCTGGGTGTGGACTACGAGGGCACCCGCTCCCGCAGCAGCTGCTCCATGAACTACAGCGTTTACGAATACGCCTATAACGTGGTGCATGTTCTGCAGGCGGAATGTGATCGCCACGGCATTCCCCACCCGGACCTGATCAGCGAATCCGGCCGTGCCCTGACCGCCCACCATTCGGTGCTGGTGACCAACGTGATTGACCGTGAAGCACCGGAAAACCAGGCGCCGGAACAACCGGACAATAACGCCTCCGCGCCACTGCATGACCTCTGGCGCGATCTGGACAGCCTGCTGGATAACAACACGCCGCGTTCGTTGGCCGAGATCTACCATGACGTCCTGCATGCCATGGCCGACGTCCATGCCCAGTTTGCCCACGGTGTTCTCTCGTTGCAGGAACGGGCAGACGCGGAGACCCTGTACACTCGCTGTTGTCGCCTGCTTCGCAGTCAGCTGGACAGCAGCAACCGGGCCCACCGGGAAATCATCGACGAACTCAATGAGAAACTGGCCGAGAAGCTGTTCGTGAATTTCTCCCTCTTCCAATCACTGCCGGATGTCTGGGGCATCGACCAGATCTTCCCGGTCATGCCGATCAATGGCCTGGACCGGCCGCTTAACCGACGCGCAGTGATTCAGGATATCACCTGCGATTCTGACGGACGCATCGACCGTTACGTGGATGGCCAGGGCACTGAGACCACCCTGCCCCTGCCGGAGGAAAAGACCGGCGAGCCGATGCTTATGGGCTTTTTCATGACCGGCGCTTACCAGGAGATTCTGGGCGACATGCACAACCTGTTTGGCGACACCCATTCAGTGGATGTGCGCCTGACGGCAGATGAAGGCTACGAGATCAGCGCTCCCATTACCGGCGACACTGTCGCCAAGGTTCTGCGCTACGTGAACTTTGAACCCGATGCCCTGATGGATGCCTATCGGGGCAAGTTTGCGGCCTCCGCCCTGACAGCGAAAACCCAGTCTGCTCTGCTGGCGGAGCTGGCCGCCGGCCTGGATGGTTATACCTACCTCGAGGAATAGCCCGAGTCAGAGCTTCAGATGCTCCCGACGCCAGGCGCTGGGAGCCATCGTTTCCCACTTGCGGAAAGCCCGGCCAAAGTTGGAGGGGTCGCTGTAGCCCAGAGCATCTGCGATCTCATCAATGGTCAGCTCGTTGCGGCGCAACAGTTCAAGGGCTCGACGGTGGCGGATGGAGTCTTGCAGTTGCTGGAATCGCACCCCTTCGGATGCCAACTGCCGGCGCAGCGTCCTGGTGGATATTTTCAGGTGCTCCGCCACCTCTTCCAGTGCCGGTAATCGTTGACTTCGCCCTGCCTCAAGCAAGCGCATAACCCTCTCCGAAACCGGCGTGGAACCCTCGATGAATCGCATTTCCTCCTGGCACTGGGCCTCGGCAATACGACGGGTCACCGGGTTCGACAGTGACATGGGGGAGTCCAGAAAAAGCCGTTTAAAACGAAGCTGGTTCACTCCGCTGCCAAACGAAATCTGGCCGCCGAACAACTGTCGATAGGCCGAGGCATCGAGCGGCTCCGGAAAGTCCAGCAGGCAACGGCCACCATCCAGCAGCCGATGCCCGAAAAGCAGCAGGTTCACATCCATCAACGAAGCCATCACCACGTCGACGTTGAAACGGTACAGGTCCTCAATGCCGTGTGCCAATTCCAGCTGGATGACGGCCTCATCTTCCTCTATGAAAAACGACAGGCTCATGTATACAAAGCGGATCTGGAAATATTTGATCAGTACCTTGAGCGCCTGCTCAAGCGTATCGCAGCTGATGGCTGCCTGAGCCAGGGAGCCATGGGTGGTGAACTTCAGCCGCTTCCCGAATTCAAGCCCGAGGGCAGGATCACCGCTCTGGACAAGCGTTTCGCGGCACAGGGCAC
>JAWWAT010000247.1:0-5603 GCA_033721635.1 Marinobacter sp.
CCAATGTTTTCATAAAGGCATCATACATCGGCTCAATGGAGAACACGTCGTATTGAACGCCCAGGGCCACGGCCTCGGCTTCCGCGTCTTCAATACTCATACCCGAGGTATAGCGAAAAGGCATCATCACCGCGCGTACCCGGTCGACTTCCTGTGCGAGCACCATTGCCAGCCGGTGTCCCAGCCTTTGCCCGATGAGCCGTCGCTCGAGGCCAATGTCTACAGTGCCCTGGTGACCGGGGTTCGGGATTACGTCAACAAGAATGGTTTCAAGTCTGTGGTCCTCGGGCTCTCAGGCGGCATCGACTCGGCGGTCACTCTGGCGGTGGCAGTGGATGCCCTGGGCAGGGAGCGGGTCCGCGCGGTGATGATGCCCTTCCGCTACACCTCCAGTATGAGCCTTGAGGATGCCGAGGCTGAGGCGGTTGCGCTGGGTGTTCAATACGACGTGTTCTCCATCGAGCCCATGTACGACGCCTTCATGGAAACGCTGGCAGCGCCTTTCGAGGGCACCAAACCGGACACAACCGAAGAAAACCTGCAAGCGCGTCTCCGAGGTGTTTTGCTGATGTCCCTGTCCAACAAGTTCGGTTCGCTGGTGCTGACCACCGGGAACAAGAGTGAGATGGCCGTGGGCTATTCAACGCTCTACGGTGATATGGCCGGCGGCTTCGATGTCCTCAAGGATGTACCGAAAACCCTGGTATTCCGTCTGGCCAAATACCGCAATGCGCTCTCGGACGGCGAAGTGATCCCCGAGCGAGTGATCACCCGCCCGCCTTCGGCGGAGCTCGCGCCGGACCAGAAAGACGAGGACAGCCTGCCCGGTTACGATGTGCTCGATCAGATCCTGAATTTGTACGTAGAGCGGGATTTCAGTTCCGATGCGATCGTTGCGGAAGGTTTCGAGCGGGCAGAGGTTGAAAGAGCTATCCGCCTGGTGGACATTAACGAGTACAAGCGTCGGCAGGCGCCCATTGGTGTCCGAATTACCGAGCGCGGGTTTGGCAAGGACCGGCGTTATCCAATCACTAATGGCTGGAAAAGTGGTAAGTAAGCAGGGGAATCCCGGGTCAGAAGACGCTCTCTTCTGACCCCAGTGCTCGCTTTTACTCGTCGCCCATCAAGCCAAAGGTGACAACGTTCGTCAGCGAACGGTTTTCGCCCTGCAGCAGATCCACCTCAAACTCGCCGTCGGCATTGAATGCGTCGCTGTCCGGGAAATTGGTGCGGAGCATGGCGATTGCGTCCTGCGAACCTTTGTTCAGCTCCAGGAAGCGAAAGGTCTCTGCCAGGATAATCAGGGCCTCTTCGGTGACCGTCGCGGTGGGATAATTCTCGATGATGTACCGCGCCCGGTTGTTGGCCGCCACATAGGCCTGGCGCTTGATGTAATAGCGGGCCGCATTGAGTTCCAGCTCAGCCATGCGATTGCGTACCGCGATCATTCGCTGGCGGGCATCTGCGACGTACTGACTGTCCGGGTAGCGGTTCAGAAGTTCAGAAAAATCGCGGAAAGACTGCAACTGCTCGCCCGGATCCCGAGCCGCGACATCAATCGGAAAATAGCGGGCTGCAAGGCCAATATCCAGGTTATAGGAGGCCAAGCCGCGCATGTAGAGTGCGTAGTCTGCATGATCGCTTTGCGGGTTAAGACGCAGGAACCTATCGGCGGCCGCACGGGAGCCTTCGAGATCCAGGTTCTGGTAGCGGGCATAGATCAGGTCAAGCTGGGCCTGCTCGGCATAGCGACCGAAAGGGTAATAGGTTTCCAGGGCATCCAGGTTCTGTTCTGCCTCGTTGAAGTTACCAGAGGTCATGGCCTCGCGGGCGTTCTCGTAATAAGTCTTCTCCGGAAGCACTTCCTCCTGCTTGTTGGAGGCGCACGCGCTGACCATGACAACCAGTGTGGCAAGTAGCAGCAAACGAAGACCTGATCTCATTCCGGAATCCCGTATAATGTCGATTAATTCAAGGGCAGTCATTGTAGCGGGGAAGTGGCTCCATGTGCAGAGCAATCCCCCGCTGTTTCCAATAATCTGACCGAAACGTAACACACACAGGCCCTGGGGGCTTAATGTCATCTGAGAAACGAATCCTCGCCAACTTTGTTGTGCCGCCGGAACTGAGCGACCGCCGCCTTGACCAGGCCGCGGCAGAGTTGATGCCCGAACACTCCCGATCCCGCCTGCAGTCCTGGATCAAAAGCGGCGCATTAACGGTGAATGGTGAGGTGCGAAAGCCTCGCGATAAAGTGATGCTGGACGATCGCCTGGCGCTGGATGCCGAGCCGGAAGCCCAGGTTAGCTGGCAGGCCGAGGAAATCTCTCTCGACATCGTCTATGAGGACGAGCATTTGCTGGTCATCAACAAGCCGGCGGGCCTGGTGGTGCACCCGGCTGCTGGCCATGCCGATGGAACCCTGGTTAACGCCCTGTTGAACTACGCACCGGAAGTCGAGAATTTGCCCCGAGCCGGCATCGTTCACCGCCTCGACAAAGACACCTCCGGTATTATGGTCGTCGCCCGAAGCCTGATTGCGCATACGTCTCTGGTGGATCAGCTCCAAACCAGGACCATGGGCCGCGAGTATGAAGCCGTCGTCGTTGGTACCCTCACAGGGGGGGCAACGGTTGATGCGCCCATTGGCCGGCATCCGCGCGAACGCAAGAAAATGGCGGTCGTCGCCTCCGGCAAGCCGGCGGTCACCCACTATCGTCTGGTGGAGCGTTTTGCCGCCCACACCCACGTTCGCTGCAAACTGGAAAGCGGCCGAACCCACCAGATCCGGGTGCATATGGCCCATGTTAAACACCCGCTGGTCGGAGACCCGCTCTACGGAGGCCGTTTGCGGCTGCCCAAGGGAACCACCGAGGAGCTTCGAGAGGCGCTTTCTGCGTTCAATCGCCAGGCTCTCCACGCCCGGCAACTGACCCTGGAACACCCTGAAACCGGTGAGATCCTGACCTGGGAGGTGCCCCTGCCTGAAGATATGGTTGCCTTGATCGAAGCCCTGCGCAAACACGCCCGGGAGCTGGAAAGCCGTGACTATTGAAGATGACGCCCTGAAACCGGACTGGTCCGCGCCCGATAAAGTGCGGGCCATCAGCACAACCCGCGCCGGCGGCGTAAGCGGGCGGCCCTGGAACAGTCTTAATCTCGGTAGTCACGTCGAAGACAACCCGGATCATGTGCAGCAGAATCGACGAAGACTCGCCGAGTCCACAGGTCTGAAAAGCGAGCGGATCGGCTGGCTCAATCAGGTGCACGGTACCGATGTGGTCGAACTGACCCCGGATAACGTGGGACAAATCGCCAAGGCCGACGCCAGCTACACCCGTCATCCGGGCATCGCCTGCGCCATCCTGACCGCCGACTGCCTGCCCGTTATCCTTGCCGATCGCAAAGGAACCGTCGCTGGCGCCGCCCACTGCGGCTGGCGAAGCCTGTGTGGCGGGGTTATCGAGAATCTGGTGAGCGAAATGGCCGTTGCACCCGAAACCCTGCAAGCCTGGCTCGGCCCGGCCATCGGTCCGGACAGCTTCGAAGTCGGCCCGGAGGTCCGGGAAGCGTTCCTCGAACATGATCCGGAAGCGGCCCACGCTTTCAAAGCCGAAGGCGCTCGGTCGGGTCATTTCATGGCAGATATCTATGCCCTCGCCATCCTGAGGTTAAATCATCTCGGTGTTTCCACGGTGACTGGCGGTGGCCTTTGTACCGTTCAGGAGTCAGATCGGTTTTTTTCATACCGCAGGGACGGCCAGACCGGGCGGATGGCAACGCTGGTCTGGCTAACAACCTAAGTGGCCAACTTGAAGTGGCCGCGGCAAGGCGGTTTCTGAAAAGTCCGGTGGCTGGGGCGAGGCTGCTTTCCAGAACTGTCTGCAGCATGGATGCTGCAGCCAAGCCTACAGGGATGTATTCACGGCGTGTTCTGGAAAGCAGCCTCGCGCCAGCCTTGCACCCAGCACCAAACTCAAACCTGACGGCCGTCAATTTTCTGACGAATACACCGACCCCCCGCTTGAACTCCCCCTACTTGCCCCTACATTAACTGTCAAAGCAATCGAATATCCGCCACCGATGGCACCTTGGTATTCGCAGAAATTTGGGGAAAGTACACATGAGAATCGACAAGCTGACCAGCAAGTTGCAGACCGCCCTGGCGGACGCACAATCCATTGCTGTCGGAAAAGATCACAATTTCATTGAGCCCGTGCACCTGATGCAGGCACTCCTTGATCAGGAAGGCAGTGCCATCAAACCGTTGCTCAAACAGGCTGGCGCAGAGCCTGGCCGCATTCGCCAGGCGATCGCCCGGGAAATCGAAAACTTGCCGGAAGTGCAGGGATCGGCCGGTGACGTCTCCATGTCCAATGACATGGGGCGCCTGTTCAACATCGCCGACAAGCTCGCCCAGAAGCGCAAAGACCAGTACATCTCCAGTGAGCTGATGCTGCTGGCGGCCTTGGAAGATCGAGGCACCCTGGGCCGGGTACTTCGGGAGCAAGGTGTTGATAAGTCTTCCCTGGAAAAGGCCATCGACGACGTTCGCGGCGGTGAAGCCGTCAACGACGCCAGCGCCGAGGAAAACCGTCAGGCGCTGTCCAAATACACCATTGATCTCACCGAACGGGCCGAAGCTGGCAAGCTGGACCCGGTTATCGGTCGCGACGATGAAATCCGCCGCACCATTCAGGTATTGCAGCGCCGCCGGAAAAACAACCCGGTGCTCATCGGTGAGCCCGGCGTTGGTAAAACCGCCATCGTCGAAGGCTTGGCCCAGCGCATCGTCAACGGCGAGGTGCCCGATGGCCTCAAGGACAAGAAAGTCCTGTCACTCGACATGGGTGCCCTGATTGCCGGAGCCAAGTTCCGGGGTGAGTTCGAAGAGCGCCTGAAAGCGGTCCTGAACGAGCTGTCCAAGCAGGAAGGCCAGATCATCCTGTTCATCGACGAGATTCACACCATGGTCGGTGCCGGGAAGGCCGAAGGGTCTATGGACGCCGGGAACATGCTCAAGCCGGCCCTGGCCCGTGGCGAGCTGCACTGTGTGGGCGCGACCACCCTTGATGAATACCGTGAAAATATCGAGAAAGATGCAGCCCTTGAGCGTCGCTTCCAGAAAGTATTGGTAAGCGAACCCAACGAGGAAGATACCATCGCCATCCTGCGGGGCCTGAAAGAGCGCTATGAGGTGCACCACGGGGTGGAAGTAACGGACGGAGCCATCATTGCCGCCGCCAAGTTGTCACACCGCTACATCACAGACCGGCAACTGCCGGACAAGGCCATTGACCTGGTGGACGAAGCAGCTTCCCAGATCCGCATGGAAATGGATTCCAAGCCCGAGGCCCTCGACCGTCTTGAGCGTCGACTGATTCAACTGAAAATCGAGCGTGAGGCGCTCAAAAAAGAGACCGATGCTGCCTCGAAAAAACGCCTGTCGGAGCTGTCCGACGTGATTACCGGTGTCGAGCGTGAATACGCTGATCTGGAAGAGGTTTGGAACACCGAAAAGGCTGCGTTGCACGGTTCCCAGAAGATCAAAAGTCGCCTGGAGCAGGCCCGTATCGATCTGGAGAACGCCCGTCGCGCTGGCG
>JAWWAT010000248.1:0-5600 GCA_033721635.1 Marinobacter sp.
CATGCCCACATGAATCGGCTCTTTGCCGTCGTGCGTGGCTTCCGTGTGATTCTTGATCCGGTCAAAGCCGTGATAGATCGTGCCCGAGGTCAGGTTGACGAACTGGCCGTTCAGGTACGCCTGAATCAGTTGTTCTGGGTAGGCTTCAAACAGCGACGGTATATAGTCGTCCGCCAGATTGGCCTCGTTGTCATAGGTGCTCGCCTGGACCATGCCATAGCGTTCACCAATGACGGGGTTGTCTCTCACCCGGCGCCAGAAGTTCTGGTAAACGAACTTGAAGCCTTCGGGCGTGGTGGCAACGTCTACCCCGTTCTTTAAGCCGTTCGCCTGATAGCGCATCCGGGCAATGATCTTGCGCCAGGCGTGGGTTGCCTTCTCTGTGCTAAGAATATCGATCTCATCCACCAGGGCATGCCCGATCTTGAACCCGACAATCGTTTGAGGCTTCTCCATCGATCGACAAAGAACCGTACCGCGTGAACGCCGGCCCTCGGAAAAGTGAACCTCTTTGTTTCCCTCGTTGACCTTGACGCTCAACCCCCAATCAAAGGCCACTTCCTCAATCGTCGGGTAAAAGATATCCCGGATCTGCGGATAGGTCGGGGCAAAGTAGCCCGCATTGATGCCCGGGAACTCCCAGAAGTGCTTGCACACCCCTGCGCAGCCAACCCACGTCTTGCCAGAACCAAACCCGGCAACGAAGGCTTTGAACTTGTGTGGCAGGTTGATGAATTCGGCCTGTGGTCGGTTAAGCGTCGGCATCAGGCTTCCTGGCATCCACAACGGCCACCTCGACCTTCACAGGCGTTGCCTTGTTCTCCTCCGGATCATCCTCTGGCTTCGGCTCTGCAGGCAGCATGCGTGCATAGATGCGATAGAAGTCGGTCGGGTTCTCTTGCGCCCACGTCGCCATTGCTGCAACGCCCCCGATTTTGTCAAAGACCGCAAGCACGTTGTCCTTGACTGTGGACGTTACCCGGTTGGGTGTACCCTTCTTGCGGCCTCCGGTTTTTACACCTTTAGCCATGATCTATCCCGTCTACTTTAGATAAATGCGAACTAAGCAGCCCTGCGCTTACGCATTACCGCGTAGTACCGCCGAAGGTTTTCTTGCCTGCGGTCCCTTTTTGAGTATTCCTCAATGATTTCTTCAACAATGCTCAGCGTTGCCGTCTGCTCTGTTGCCGCGTTGCCTGCTGCATCCACACCATTCAGTGTCAGCGTGTAGTTGCCAAGAGCCAACAGCTCAGAGAGTTGCGACCAGGAGCCGCCGCTCGGCGTAATGTTGTAGGTTTGGCTGTAAACAACATCGACGCCTTCAACGTCCAGGGTCAGGCTTACTGCGTCGCCCGCGCTGCCTGTGAAGTTCGGGGTGGTGTCGGTGGTGGTCAGGCCGTTAACTGAAATAACTGGGGCAACTCCATCCACCAGAACGCCAGAGGTATCACCAACGCTGTTCAGCGTCAGATAGGCCGGGTTGTTCGCCGCATCCTGAATGGTCCCGCCGTCGAGAGTCAGGCTTGATACAACAATACCATCGGTGTCCTCATCGCCGGCTTGCACGGTATAGCTGAATACCAATGCAGCAGTGCCGGTGCCCGAGACGTAGTTGGCCTGGCGGGACGAGCCGCCAATGTTCAGATTGAGCGCGGGCGTGCCAGTGACATTAACGACTTCGTTCCAGTTCGCGGTGAACTGAAGCGATTCGCCGGTAATGTAGGTTCCAGCCGTTGGCACAGTGACAGAATCAATGGCAGGGCTCAGCGTATCGGGAACAGTGATCGTCACCCCAACCGTGGCCGAGGTCGTGCCGTCCGCATACAGGAACTCGATGCTGGCTGTGTCGTCGCCAGTGAAGCCTTCGTTCGGAGTGTAGTAGTCGGCAATATCACCAGCCCACTCGGCAGCGTCACCGGCTGCGGTGTCCAGGGTGCCGTTGCTGAAGCTGGTCACGAACCGGAAGTAAGTTTCAGCGGTGTAGCTCTGGCCACTCAGAATGGAGTTGCTGTCCACCAAACCATCGAAGGCTGGCCGGGCGTGCGTCTGGGTGTAGCTGACGCCTGTGAGCGTATCGGTTTCGGTAGCGCCTGAAATCACCAGGTCATAGGTGCCAGTGGCCAAGCTGCCAGGTACGCCAACGGTAATCTGGTCGTCGGTCGGATCGTTCTCAGGAACGGTGCAAGCAGCGCCGCCCAAAGTGACCGAAGTGATTGTCTCGGTGAACCCGGAGACGTTAGCAATGGCCTGCTGATACTGGTTGACCGCGTTGTCGGTGTCGATGTTGGTGATGGTGGGGGTGGAGCTAACAGGAGAAGATGGGGCTGTATCGCCATTGGTGCCAACGCCAAACTGATACGCCTTGACCGTTATATCATAAAGCCCTATTCCTGCGGCTCCGGGGCCAGCAATGGAGGTCTCGTTAGTTTTTTCAAGCGTCGGTGCGGCTGGCTTTGGATCGCCATCAGCCCAAACTCTCGCCCGAACTGTTGTCCCTATAGCTTCCAGCTCTACCCAAAACTGATTCGTCAGGGTGATTGTGTTTGTCACGCTGGCCAGAGTCGTTCTGGTGCCATTAACGTACTTTGAAAGGCGAAGAACTGAGCTGATTATGTCAACCGAGTAAAAATTTCGGTTTGAAATATTGTAGGGGTTGCCGCGCACATAAACCGCATTATCAAAATTAGCGCCTGCGGCCTTTAATAGCGCCAGCACCCGAGTATCGCTAGAGTCTCCGGATGGCAGGAACTCTATTCCACCGGATGCTTTGTTCCTATGGATGATCTCAAGGTATTTGCCGTCGGCGTCAGACTGCACAAGCTGGCTATCAACTTCATAGCGCTCTTCCCATGCGTCCGTTGTAGTGGCGCCTACCGAATAATCATCGGCTGTCCAGAAATGCTGTGCCATTACAGCGCCACCCCGTTTGTATTTAATAGATCCCCATTGCCATCAATCAGATACAGATATTTCCCTGAAATATTGCAGCGGGTTTTCGCTGTGATTTCGGCGCTGCCCCAGGCAATCGGAATAAGGGGGTCTATAATGGCCCCCTCGGTTCCCCATGATGGTTTGTCGGTAATCACCAGCGCATGCGGCGTATCATCAACATATATGAAATCGTGCCACTTGATGAACGGCGTGTCGGTATAGACAAACTGCCACTGCTCCATGACCAGATCGACATACCTCCCGCCAACGGACGAATCCTGAGTGATGACGTTCTCGTAAGCGAACTCTTGACCATCGCAAATCATTCGAACCAAGCCGTCTGCAACATCCGGTGCCGAGCTTTGCTTGATGTCTATAACTTCAGATACCCAGGCGTCTTTCTTAAGCCCCCATAGGGCTTTATCCGTGCCTTGCGGATAAGCTGTACCGGAAGCGCTGTTCTCCGGTGTGACTCTGGGGCCGCCATCCTCGGTGTTCGACTGACCATAAGAGAACACCATATTGTTCTTTGTACCCGCAACACTCGCCCACCAGCGCCACCCTTTTATATTCCAAGCCGTGCCACCAAACTCGACTTGTTTGGCGTAGGCGTCTAACCCATCAAAATTGCGGCGCCAGCGTGACATGATCCGAATATGGTCGCCGGCTCCATCCACATCCGTTTTGAGTACGCCTTGGCTCGGGCCGAGAGTATCGCTGTTCGTTCTGTATCCAGGCGCAGACCCTACTTGCTCTGCCTTTGCAGCTCCGTTCGGGCCGTATTTTATTGCTGTGTCGAGATTGCCAAACGGACGACCAGCCAAAGAAAGCGCAGTACGTGATAAAGGTGATGCGTCGATGGTTCCCTCTGCACCAGGGTCTACGTACCACAATGGCGCAGCATTGGATTTAGTCGTGAAATTCAATGTTGAGGTGGAGATAGTTACAGTCTCTCCAATGCCTGTGCCCGTATAGCTGACGGAAATGCCGCTGCCTGAAGCCGAACCCCCGCTCGACACTGGCGCCACAGATAGAGCCACAGGCTGAGCCACGCGCTCACCGGCTGTCGGTACTTGCGGATCGTGGGCTTGATCGTTGGGCATTTATGCAACCTCTGCGTTAAAACGTCGAGTTTCTTTACGCTAATCAAAAGCTGACTTTTTCAAGTCATTGTTTCCACATGGCTGGCTCAATACTTGCTCGGCCTTCCGAAAACAGGGAGGAATGGTAATGAAATGGATTCTGCTGCTTGCGTTTTGCTTGCCGGTTCACGCCTCAGTCATCACTTATGAGATGACCGGGACATTCCAGGAACTGACTGCCGGAAGTGAAAAATTGCCGATCAGCATTTTGTTTGCGGTGGATACACAAAACGGGCTGATCAACTCCATCGAAGCAGACTTTAAAGGTGAAACCTGGCTTCAAGCGCCGGAAGGTGATCCTGCTTATATCAAGGATTTTGGCGTTGAACCCGACGGCGGCCCTGGAGGCCCGCTGATGCATTGGCTCAGCTGGAACCCTGTGCTTTACAGCTTTGGCTCAGAGTTGTCCTTCATTGGGTTGGAATGGAAAGTTCCCTATGTAGGGCTAAGTTCCAACCCATTCGAGCGCCTTGAGGAATCTGTCACCACGATTAACGGCGTTGCTTATGTTGATAACCAAGCCTACGGGCCAGCCTTGAGAGTCCGAAAAGTCCCCGAGCCAGCCGCCTTATCCCTGCTTGCCCTTGGCCTGGCCGCGATTGGGATGCGTCGAAGGCTGCGATGATTACTTGGCTGCCTTGTGATCGTCACGCCAGCCGCGCATTTCCGCCTTGTCTGAGTTGCAAATTCTCAGCATGGTTTGCAACTCACTTGCGTAATCGGCCAGATCAAGGTTTTGCATTGAATCGCCAGGCCACGGAATTGGGCACGGCTCCATGAGATAGGCCGGTGGATAGCGGTACTCAGTCTTCGTCTGAACGAGCGCCGGCTTGCAGGCTGTTAATGACAGCATCAGGCACAGGCTTACGAGTCCACGGATCATTTTTCAGGGCCTTGTCTCGTTCGAGACGGATGGAGTCGGCTTCGGATTCGGCGCGTTCTCGGGCTCGCTTGGCTGCCAATACAGCCGCGTCCCGCCGCTTCATTTCGGTTTGCAGTTCGGCGTTCTCGTCTACTTGCTCACTCAGAGATTGCTCAAGCTGGGCGTTGGCCTGCTCCAGTTCGCCTACCTGCTCATAAAGCCCTTTCAGCAGATAGCCGGAGATTCCCAGCAGGACGAGAAGGACAGCAATGGCGCCAATGGTTATTCGGCTCATTTTTCGTCCGGCCCATTACGCCAAAGCGTCAACACAGTGGCCAGAATCCCAATCACGCCGGTCACAATCGTTGCCACAGCAGCGCCACCAATGGCCTGCATAACGTCCGGATCAGTCACCCGAAGCACAACAATGGTGATGAGCACGCAGGCCCAGATCAGAACGAGGCGGCGAACCACTCGATGCTTTGCAAGAAAGTCAGGCATCACCGCCCTTCCTCGTCAGTCATCCGGCGTTTCAGAATGTTGATCTCACCCTGAAGCCCCGCCATCTTGGCGTTGCACTCGTCGCGCTCTTTGCGCATGGCTTCCTGGTGGTCAATGGCTTGAGCCTTGAGAGCAATGTCGAGGTCGGCAACCAGCGCATTCAG
>JAWWAT010000249.1:0-5598 GCA_033721635.1 Marinobacter sp.
CCAAGACACCGGCATTTGCAATGAGGTACCAGACTGAAAGTTCTGAATCCACTTCTTACTCCTGGCTCGTTCTGTTTATGTTTCAGTGGGCTGGACATTCCTGGCCAGCAAATTCTGCATGTTTTCCGGCAAACGCCGGGGGCGGCCGGTATCGAGCGCAACACAGGCAACCCGAACATTGCCATCACTCAGAAGCTTGCGGTCGGAAGCCCGCAGGACACGCTGCCGAAAGTCCATCCAAACCCGGCCAAAGGCCACCGGTTCGGCGGTCACAAGCAGCTCATCATCCAGTTTCGCGGCTACCGCGTAGTGAATGTCCAGGCGCTGCACGACATAACTGATGTTCTCTGCCAGCCCTGCCCTCAAGCCAACGCCGCAACTGCGTACCCATTCGGTTCGGGCCCGCTCCATGTAATGGAGGTATTTGGCGTGAAATACGATGCCGCCGGCATCGGTGTCCTCAATATAGACCCGGATCGGCAGCTCGAACCTCGCTTCTGGCGCCTGTTCAACCAAAAAGATCGTCCTCCCTGCCCGATTTTGGTGGAATGACACCAAAATGCTGATAGGCGTTGGAGGTCACCATCCGCCCCCTTGGGGTCCGGACCATGTAACCCTGCTGAATCAGGAAGGGTTCAAGCACATCCTCGATGGTACCGCGCTCTTCACTGATTGCTGCAGCAAGGCTCTCGACACCCACGGGCCCCCCATCGAACTTTTCGATCATGGCCAGCAGCAGACGACGGTCCATATGGTCGAAACCCTGGTTATCCACTTTCAGCATGTTCAGGGCCTGATCCGCTATATCAGAGGTGATGCGCCCGTCCGAACGGACCTCGGCAAAATCCCGCACCCGACGCAACAGCCGGTTGGCGATCCGTGGCGTACCCCTTGACCGACGGGCAATTTCGAACGCGCCCGCCTCGTCAACGGCAACCGACGACAGGCGCGCGGAACGGAGAATGATGCTGGTGAGGTCTTCGGTATTGTAGAACTCAAGCCGCTGGACGATCCCGAAGCGATCGCGCAAAGGTGATGTCAGCAGGCCTGCCCGGGTGGTAGCCCCAACAAGCGTGAAAGGTGGCAGGTCGAGCTTGATGGAGCGGGCCGCCGGGCCCTCACCAATCATGATGTCGAGCTGGTAGTCTTCCATCGCCGGATACAGGACTTCTTCAACGGCGGCGCTCAGACGGTGGATCTCATCGATGAATAGAACGTCACCTTCTTCAAGGTTGGTGAGCATGGCGGCCAGGTCCCCGGCTTTTTCAAGCACCGGACCGGAAGTGGTCTTGATGGAAACGCCCATCTCGTTGGCGATGATATTGGCCAGGGTTGTCTTGCCCAGACCGGGCGGGCCGAAAATCAGAACATGGTCCAGCGCCTCCTCACGGCCACGGGCGGCGGATATAAAAATATCCATCTGCTCACGAACCGTGGGCTGGCCAACGTATTCAGCCAGCAGAGTCGGGCGAATCGCCCTGTCCTGTACTTCCTCGTATTCACCGGCCCGGGCCGAGATCAACCGGTCGGATTCGATCATGGCATCACCCATAGTGTGGGAATCAACATCGTGCCTCACGTTTGCCCGCCATTCCAGCGCAGCCCCAATTGTACAAAGGGGTTAGCAGGTGTCACGTTACGCTCTCTACAGGTTCGCGACAGATTCTGGCGATCAGGCCGGTATCATGTTTCGCAGGGCCAGACGGATAAGGGTTTCACTGGTCATGCCCTCCTCCGCCACTTTGCTGATGGCTTTGGCAGCCTCCTGGGGCTTGTAACCCAGGGCGATCAGTGCGGCTTCCGCTTCCTCGGTGGCTGCCGGCCCGCCAGAGGGACCCTGCACACCCGTTTGATCCAGCCCTGTCGTCTCAGGCGACGTTGGCACAAATTGCCCTTCAAGTTGCCCTATCCGGTCCGTCATTTCAATAAGAAGCCGTTCTGCGGTTTTCTTGCCAACACCGGGGAGTTTGACCAGTGAGGCCGAATCGCGGTTCTCAACGCAGCGGATGAACTGCTGGGCGTCCAGACCGGAGAGAATGCCAACCGCCAGTTTGGGGCCAACACCGTTGACCTTGATCAGCAGGCGGAACAGGTCCCGGTCCAGACTGGAAGCAAAGCCATACAGGCTCTGAGCATCTTCGCGGACGGCAAAATGGGTGTGTAGGGTGACTTCATCGCCGGTTTCCGGCAGATGAAAGAAGGTGGTGTAGGGAATGTCGACTTCATACCCCAAACCGGCGCACTCAACCAGCGCCTGGCCCGGAGCCTTTTCAATCAGAGTACCTCGGATACGACCGATCAAGCTGAATCTCCTGTCGCTCCTGGGAGCGGTTTATTGTTGTCTCACGCGACCGCTTCTGACCTTTCCGGCCCCACTGGCCACCCGCAGGATACTCTGGCTCATGTGGGCATGGCACATGGCAATGGCGAGCGCATCGGCCGCATCGGCCTGAGGCTTGCGTGAGAGCGATAGCAACACCTGAACCATGTGCTGCACCTGGGACTTGTCAGCGCCACCTTTGCCGACCACCGCCTGTTTGACCTGCCTTGCCGAGTACTCGTGAACGGCCAAGCCACTGTTGGCGGCACTGACAATTGCAGCACCACGGGCCTGACCGAGTTTCAGCGCGGAGTCGGGATTGCGGGCCATGAACACCTGCTCGATGGCAAACTCTTCCGGCCGGTACTCGCCAATCAGGGTGGCAAGGCTCTGAAAGATGGTCTGGAGGCGCTCCGCCATGGGCTTCTCGCCCACCCGAATGCAACCACTGTCGATGTACTCGATGTGACGACCGTCGGCCCGAATAACGCCGTAACCGGTAATTCGGGACCCCGGATCAACGCCCAGAATTATCGCCACATCACTGCCCCTGCCTGGTCAAAGCGATTCCATGATTTCGCCGGAGATATCCGCGTTGTGGTAGACATTCTGGACATCGTCCAGATCCTCGAGCATATCGATGAGCTTGAGGATGGTTTCTGCGCCGTCCCGATCCAGCTCAACCCGCGTGGATGGAACCATGGTTACTTCGGCATTGTCCGGCACCAGGCCGGCATTGACCAGCGATTCCTTGACGTCCAGGAACTGCTCAGGCGTGGTTACGATCTCCCAGGAACCGTCTTCCTGGGCCGCAAGGTCCTCGGCGCCGGCGCTGAGCACGGCCTCCACCAGTCGGTCCTCTTCCCATTCCGGGCCGTAGCTGATGATGCCCTGCTTGCTGAACAGATAAGCCACCGAACCGTCGGTGCCGAGGTTGCCACCCATCTTGTTGAACGCGTGACGAATCTCGGCAACAGACCGGTTTTTATTGTCGGTCATGACCTCCACGAAAATCGCCACGCCACCCGGGCCGTAGCCTTCGTAGGTCAGCTCTTCGTAGTTGTCATCATCACCACCACCTGCGCCACGTTCGACCGCGCGCTCGATGGTGTCTTTTTTCATGTTCGCGGTGAGCGCCTTGTCGATGACCGCGCGCAGTCGGGGGTTATCGTCTGGATTCCCCCCGCCCTGGCGCGCGGCCACGGTCAGCTCACGAATGATTTTGGTGAAGATCTTGCCCCGCTTGGCATCCTGTGCCGCCTTGCGGTGCTTGATGTTGGCCCACTTACTGTGACCCGCCATACAGCTCCTCCCTTAAATCACTGACTTACTCGTTGCCCTCACCGGCTTCCGCCTTGTTACCTTCGACCGGCTTCGATGGCTTGCGCAGGCGGATATGCAACTCACGCAGCTGCTTCTCGTCCACTTCGCCGGGCGCCTGGGTCATCAGACAAGTGGCGCTCTGGGTTTTCGGGAATGCGATAACGTCACGGATGGACGTTGCACCGGTCATCAGCATGACCAGACGGTCCAGGCCGAATGCCAGACCACCGTGAGGCGGGCAACCGTACTTCAGGGCGTCCAGCAGGAAGCCAAACTTGGCGCGGGCTTCTTCCTCTTCAATACCCAGAACACGGAACACCGTGGACTGCATTTTTTCGCTGTGGATACGAATAGAGCCGCCGCCCAACTCGGTACCGTTAAGCACCATGTCATAGGCACGGGAGAGCGCCGTGGCCGGATTGGCAGCAAACTCTTCCGGGCTGCAAGCCGGAGCCGTGAACGGATGGTGAATCGCTGTCAGGGAGCCATCCGGCAGTTCCTCAAACATCGGGAAATCGACCACCCACAGCGGCGCCCATTCACTGGTCAGCATATCCAGGTCGTGGCCAACCTTGATGCGCAGCGCACCCAGTGCCTCGTTAACCACCGTGGTCTTGTCAGCGCCGAAGAAAACGATATCGCCATCTTCTGCGCCAACCCGCTCCATGATTCCCTGCACGACCTCATCGCCAAGGAACTTGATGATCGGAGACTGAAGGCCTTCGACACCCTTGGACAGGTCATTGACCTTGATGTAGGCGAGACCCTTGGCACCGTAAATACCGACAAATTTGGTGTATTCGTCAATCTGTTTGCGGCTCAGGTCACCACCTTTCGGCACCCTGAGGGCGGCCACACGGCCTTTGGGGTCTTTGGCCGGACCGGCGAAAACCTTGAAGTCGACGCTTTCGACCAGATCCGCCACATCAACCAGTTCCAGAGGAATGCGAAGATCCGGCTTATCACTGCCATAACGCTGCATGGCTTCGAAGTGCGGCATACGGGGGAATTCTGGCAGCTCGACATCCAGTACGTCCTTGAACAGGGACCGAATCATGTCCTCGTTCAGGCCCATCAGGGTCTCTTCGTCAACGAAGGAGGCCTCGATGTCTACCTGGGTAAACTCGGGCTGACGATCTGCACGCAGGTCCTCATCGCGGAAACACTTGGCAATCTGGTAGTAACGGTCAACACCAGACACCATCAGCAGCTGCTTGAACAGCTGTGGGGACTGCGGAAGCGCGAAGAAGGAACCTTCGTGGGTACGGCTCGGCACCAGGTAATCACGAGCGCCTTCCGGCGTGGCACGGGTCAGGATCGGGGTTTCCACATCCATGAAGCCATTGCCGTCCAGGTAGTTACGGATATAGCTGGTCACCCGGGAACGGAAACGCAGGCGGTTGATCATTTCAGGGCGACGCAGGTCCACAAACCGGTAGCGTAGACGCACGTCCTCGCCAACGTCCACGTGCTCATCCAGCGGGAACGGCGGCGTGGCGGCGGCGTTGAGGATGCTCAGTTCTTTACCCAGAAGCTCAACCTGCCCGGTGGGCATGTTGTTGTTCTCGGTGCCGGCAGGACGACGACGCACCCGGCCGGTAACCTTGATCACGAACTCGCTGCGGACTTTTTCCGCGAGCGCGAAGCTCTCAGGGGTATCAGGGTCGACAACCACCTGAGACATACCATCCCGATCCCGCAGATCCAGGAAGATAACCCCACCGTGGTCACGGCGGCGGTGGACCCATCCGCAAAGTGTGACTTCCTGATCGATGTGGGATTCGTTAATCCCACCGCAATAATGACTGCGCATACCGGTTCCCGTTACGTTTAATGTGTTCGTTTATCACAAATGTCTGGGCAAGCTGGTGGCGATGGCTTTCCGAAACCGAGCGGAGCCATGGATGGCGGAGCCGAGCGTACATGGATGTATTCACAGCGTGTTTCGGAAAGCC
>JAWWAT010000250.1:0-5597 GCA_033721635.1 Marinobacter sp.
GAGCCCCACAAATGAAATGCGGGTGTACTTCTTCAATCCCAATAATGACAGTGGCCAGGACTGGGGTCAGGGCATCACCTGCTCAACAAGAGGCCACGGAGAGATCCGCGGCGAAGCTTCCCTGCCCGTCGCGGAATTTACCTCACGCCTGTATGCCTTCCACTACGACACCCTGGAACTCGGGGATCTCAGCGCGATACCGGAAGAGGAGGTCGCGAAGGTTATGGAGCTGGGGTATGGCAGCTGGGCCGCTCCCGAGGACGAGAAAAGTCAGGGGTGACGCGAAGCACTGAACCTGTCCCGAATGGACTGAATCCACTGGTAGAACACCGGCACCAGTAACGTACCCAACAGGGTGGCCGCCACCATACCGCCCAGCACGGTAATACCGAGACTCACCCGGCTGGCCGCCCCGGCCCCACTGGCGAATACCAGCGGGAGCACACCGAGCACAAACGAAAGCGCCGTCATTAACACAGCCCGGAACCTCAGAACGGCGGCCTTCCTGGCTGCCTCTCCGGTGGCAAGGCCGGACTGCCGGAGCTGAATGGCAAACTCCACAATCAGAATGGCCGTTTTGGTCGACAGACCGATCAACAGCACCAACCCCACCTGTGCGTAGATATTGTTGGCCAGCCCCAGCAACCAGAGCCCGCCCATGGCGCCAAACATGGCGAGCGGAACAGCACCAATCACCGCCAGCGGAAGGCTCCAGCTTTCATACTGGGCGACGAGAAACAGATAGACGAACACAATGGCCAGCAGAAAAATCACCGCGGCCAGGCTGCCCGCCTGTATCTCCTGAAGGCTCTGGCCAGCCCAGCTGAACTCGTAGCCCTGGGGCAGTTTTTCCGACAGGGCGGCCATGGTGGCCAGAGCGTCGCCACTGGCGAACCCGGCCGCCGCCTCACCAGCGATGGTCACCGAACGCTTGAGGTTGAAGTGCTGGATACTCGAGGGCCCGAGCACCGGTTCCAGGGCCGCCACGGTCGTCAATGGCACCATGTTACCTTGCTGGTTTCGCACGTAGTAGTAGGACAGGTCCTCAGGGCTTTGCCTATAGCGACCCTCGGCCTGCAGCAATACCCGGTAGTTCTTACCAAAGCGGGTAAAGTCGTTAACGTACAGCGAACCGAGCTGGGTCTGCAGCGTAGAGAAAATGTCAGAGAGCTGAATCCCCAACACCTTGGCCTTGTTGCGATCCACCTGCAGCAGGTACTGAGGAATATTGGCGCGATAGGTGCTGTAAACCCGGGACAGTGATTCCTGCTGGTTCGCCTCGAAAATCAGCCCGTTCATGACCTGAGAGAGCCCGGAGACGTCGCGACCCATGTTGTCCTGAAGCCGGAAATCGAACCCCGCCGAGGTGCCAAGGCCGGGAATGGGGGGCGGGTTGAACACCATCACCTGCGCTTCAGCCACGGTCCAGAGACGCATTGATAACCGGGGTATAAGCTGCTGCAGGCCCAGAGCTTTGTCCTCTCGCGCTTCCCAGTCCTTCAGCATGACAATGCCCAGGCCATTGTTGGAGTTGGCGCCACCCAAGAGGGAAAAACCCGATACCGTTATGAAGTCGGTCACGGCGGGGTCTTCCAGTACAATGCCGGTTACTTTCCCGAGCACCGCATCCGTTCGCTCCAGTGACGCAGCATCTGGCAGCTGCACATCCACGAACAGGAAACCCTGGTCCTCAGGTGGCACAAAGGCCGTAGGCACCGCCCTGAACAGACCGGCACTGGCGATCAGGATCGCCACCAGACCCACGCCAACCAGAGCACCCCGGCGAAGCAGGCGCGTGACGAGCCCGTCGTAACCCTTTGTACCACTAACGATCAGCTGCTCAAATGGGTGCAGCCAGCGTATCGACTGGCTGCCTTCCCTGCCAAGCAGCGAGACGCAAAGCGCCGGGCTCAGAGTCAGCGCATTGATCGAGGAGATGATGACCGCCACGGAAATAGTGACGGAAAACTGTTTGTAGAGTTCTCCGGTGATGCCGGGCATGAAGCCTACCGGGACAAACACCGCGAGCAACACCAGAGTGGTGGCAATCACCGGGCCAGTCACTTCTTCCATGGCCCTGGTAACAGCCTCACGGATGGGGAGCTTTTCTTCCTGCAGGATACGCTCGACGTTTTCGATCACCACAATGGCGTCGTCCACCACGATGCCAATAGCGAGAACGAGGCCGAACAGTGTGATGGTGTTGATGGAATACCCGAGCATCGCCATTACCGCAAAGGTACCAACCAGGGAGACCGGAATGGCGATGCTGGGAATGAGGGTGGCGCGCCAGTTCTGCAGAAACAGGAAAACCACCAGGATCACCAGGCCAATTGCCTGAAACAGGGTCACAATCACTTCATCGATGGAGCGACTGATAAACTCAGTGGTGTCGTAGAGAATGCTGGAGGCAACGCCATCGGGGAAACTGACGGCCGCCTGTTCGACCACCTGCTTTACCCGCTCCGCCACCTCAAGGGCGTTAGCGTCGGGCAGCTGGTAGATCACCACGAACGCCGTATCCTTGTTATTCAGTTTCGCGGTGGAGGCGTAAGAGCGGGAGCCTAACTCGATGCGGCCGACATCCCTCAAACGCACAAAGCCTCCGCCGGACTTTGCCCGAAGAATGGTCTGGGCGAACTCCTCAGGGTCAGACAGCCGTTCCCGGCTCTGGATGCTGTAGACAAACTGCTGCCCGGCGGGTACTGGAGGTTGTCCAAGCTTGCCGGCTGCAACAATCTGGTTCTGCTCACGCAGGGCTGCCGCCACTTCGGCAACCGTGATATCAAGGGAGGACATGCGCTGCGGGTCCAGCCATATCCGCATGCTGTAGTCCTTTGCACCCATGACTTCCGCTGAACCAACACCCGGCACCCGCCCGAGCACTTCCACCAGGTTGTTGGAGGCGTAATTGCTCAGGAAGATACCGTCCAGGTCAGGCCGGTCGGATGTGAGGTTGATTCCCAGCAGCATATTGCCGGCCTGCTTGCTGACAACCACGCCCTGTCGCCGCACTTCGTCTGGCAGGAAGGGTTCCGCCAGAGCGACTCTGTTCTGGACATTCACCTGGGCAATATCGGTATCGATGCCGCTCTCGAATGTCAGCGTTATCTTTGCCGTACCGTCACTGGAAGCCGTGGACTCGATATAGATCATGCCCTCGACACCGTTCAGCTGTTGCTCGACCGGCCGCACGACCGCTTCCTCCACCACCTCGGAACTGGCCCCGGGCAGCGATGCGCTCACCTGGATCTGAGGCGGCGCCATGTCGGGATACATATTGACCGGCAGCCCCCGCAGAGCGAGTACTCCCGCCAGAGTAATGAGAATGGAAATAACGAATGCGAATTTTGGCCGCCGGATAAAGACGCTGCTGATCATTGATCAACCTCGCCGTCATCCGCGATTGCTCCGGTCGCCGGGTTAATGCGCTTTTGGACCGGGTTGACCCTCGCCCCGGCACGAACTTTCTGCAGCCCTTCCACAATCACCTGCTCGCCGGCTGCCAGCCCGGTTTGCGCCACCACCATCGCACCCTGGCGGGGCCCGGTTCTGATAAACCGTTGCACCACCTGTTGCTGTTCGTCCACCACCAGTACAAACATGCCCTCAATGGTTTCCTGCACAGCCACCTGTGGCACAAGGATCTGCGGCTCGCCAGCCTGCCCTTCTATATGCAGGGTTACGTACAGGCCGGGCAACAGAATGGCCTCGGAATTAGGGAAAACCGCCCTCATGGCTACGGTGCCGGTACTGGCATCGGTGCTGACGTCTGCAAAATCAAGCACACCGCCCTGTGAATAACGCTGGCCGTCCGGCAATGTCAGGTACAGGGACAGGTTGCTGACGATGTTCTCTGCCTCCTCCCTGCCCGTCCGCCTGAAGGCGACATAATCGGCTTCATTGATCTGGAACTCCACGAAAATAGGGTCCGTTACCAGGATCTCGGTGATCGCTCCGCTGGTTGGGCTGACCACCGCGCCAACATCGAAATTGAGTTTGCCCACCCATCCGCCAAAGGGTGCGTGTATTTCCGTATAACCCATGTTATTGGCGGCTTTCTGCACCGCCGCTTCCGCCGCCTGCAACCGGCCTGAGGCTGCGCTGAAGCGGTCCTTCAACTTGTCCAGGTCGGCCTCCGAGAGGTATCCCTTCCCGGCCACATCCTCTCCCCTCTGAAGGTTTCTGGTAGCGGACTGAAGCTCAGCGCGGGAAGCCTCCAGTTCTGCCTCGGCTTGCCTCAAGTCGGCTCCCGCGCTGGTATTTTCCAGACGGACCAGCAGTTGGCCCTGCTCTACCCGCGAGCCTTCCCGGAACTCGATCTGCTGAATTTCAGCTTCAATCCGGGCGGATATTGCGGCCTTTGCAGAGGCGGCTGTTCTGGCGACAAACTCACGGGCGGGCCGCACTTTCGCGTTGTCCACTTCCACCACTGAAACCGAGACGGGTGCTGCCTGGGGCCCTTCGGTTGGTTCAGAACACCCCGCAATGATGGAGAACAACAAGATCGTCGCGAGGAACATTGCAGATTGATTCCGGACAAGCCGGCGGGGGGCTCTGAACATCTCATGGCTTCCTTGGTTGGCGAGGACCTGAAATGCACGAGCAGGCTTGATCTAGATAATAGTCAACACTCCCAAAGCTGACCATTTATCAACCACTCATTCGGTTTATTCTTTGCACTCAATGATGATTTAAGCTAAATGACAAGGTACCAATCACCGATCGTTTGACGGACAAAACGATGACAACTCATGTGACTATTCCCGCGGCCTTACTGGCCCTGTCGCTCAGTGGCTGCGCTTTCCAGGAAACCCTGAAAAGCGGCACTGACGACCCCTGCGCCACCCTGAAAACCATAGTGGAGGACTACCCGGCGGAGTTCGCTTCCTTTCGGAAAGGTGGTTCGGACTACAGCTCGGTGACTATCTACCAGGCCAAAGAGGAACTGATCAGGGGTCATTGTGAAGTCTGGGCCTGGGGCAACGCGGATTCGGCTTACGTTTGTACGGTAGGCGCCCCGGATCCAGAGGTAGCCACGGCACGCTATATTCAGGCGGTAGAGCAGGTTTCAGGCTGTCTCGGGCCAGAATGGACAACTGAGGAAGCCGTGCGGGAACGGGACGGGCAGGCTGACGGTCTGGTCACCCGTTTCCGCCACCAGGATACCTCCAGCCCGGTTGTGTCGGTGCATAATGTAGACGACCGCTGGCGCCGATCCGTTTATCTCTACATTGGAACCCCGGCCCGCGCTTTTTGATGTCACACTAAAAAGGCCACCTCGAGAGGCGGCCTTTTTTCACTCAAACGGCACGAACCTGCAGGCCAACTAACTCATATTCTTCCGCATGAAGTTCTGGATTTCCCCCACAATACCCGAGCGGAAGGCCATTACTGTCAGTACGAAGATGGCGCCAAGAATGGGATCGACCCAATCGCCCAGCGGCCCCTGTGACAGCTGGTATTCCAGGTTCACCACGAAGGTGGCACCAACCACCGGGCCCAGAAGCGTGCCAGTGCCGCCCAGCAGGGTCATCAGGATGACTTCGCCGGACATGTGCCAGTGGGCGTCGTTCAGGGAAGCGAGCTGGAACACC
>JAWWAT010000251.1:0-5569 GCA_033721635.1 Marinobacter sp.
CCTTCCATACGCGGGCCATTCTTCGAGATCTTCGTCTGGACGCTTTCGTTCGCAGTTGCCACGGTTGTCTTTACCCTGGCTCTGGGGCTGCTGCTGGCCAACCTGCTGCAGTGGGACCAGATTCGCGGCAAGGGCTTTTACCGCACCATGCTGATCCTCCCATACGCGGTGCCGGCGTTTATCTCGATTCTGGTGTTCAAGGGTCTGTTCAATCAGAACTTCGGTGAGATCAACCTGGTTCTCGAGGGCCTGTTCGGCATTCGTCCGGACTGGTTCAGTGACCCTGCGCTGGCCAGGACCATGATTCTGATCGTGAATACCTGGCTTGGCTATCCCTACATGATGCTGCTGTGCATGGGGCTTTTGCAGGCCATCCCCCGGGACCTGTATGAGGCATCGGCCATGGACGGGGCAGGGCCGGTGAACAATCTGTTCAATATCACCCTGCCGTTGATCATCAAGCCGCTGATGCCGCTGCTGATTGCCAGCTTCGCATTCAATTTCAACAACTTTGTCCTGATTGCACTGCTGACCGGGGGCGCCCCGGACATCATCGGTGCGAGCACGCCGGCAGGTACCACCGATCTTCTGGTGAGCTACACCTACCGCATTGCGTTCCAGGACTCCGGACAGAACTTTGGTCTGGCCGCTGCTATTGCCACTGCAATTTTCCTGGTGGTGGGCGCGTTGTCCCTGATCAATCTCAAACTGTCCAAGATCAAGGTGTAAGGAGCTTCTTATGGCCATGGTTGAACCCCGCTCCACCAAATACCGCGTGCTGGCATCCCATCTGGGGATGCTGGCGTTCATCGCGATCATTCTGTTCCCGCTGTTGATGGTCATTTCCATCTCGTTCCGCAGCGGTAACTTTGCATCCGGCAGCCTGCTGCCGGAGAACCCGTCCCTGGAACACTGGTACCTGGCGCTGGGTATTCCCTACACCGGTGAAGATGGTGTGACCACGCAGCCGCCGTTTCCGGTACTTTTGTGGTTGTGGAACTCGATCAAGATTGCTGTTGTTTCGGCGGTGCTGATCCTGGCGCTTTCCACGACCAGTGCCTACGCCTTTGCCCGCATGCGTTTTGCCGGCAAGGGATTTGTCCTGAAATCCATGCTGATTTTCCAGATGTTCCCACCGGTGCTTTCCCTGGTAGCGCTATACGCCCTCTTTGATCAGATTGGCAATCACGTGAGCTGGCTGGGGCTGAATACCCACGGCGCGGTCATCGTGGCCTCCCTGGGTGGCATGGCGCTGCATATCTGGACCATCAAGGGTTACTTCGACTCCATTGACCGCTCCCTGGAGGAGGCAGCAATTGTGGATGGCGCCACCACCTGGCAGGCGTTCCGCTACATCCTGCTGCCTTTGTCGGTTCCGATTCTGGTGGTGGTGTTCATCCTGGCGTTCATCATGACCATCATGGAGTACCCGATGGCGTCGGTGCTTCTGGTGGACACCGATAAGCTGACCCTGGCAGTAGGTGCCCAGCAATATCTGTATGAACAGAACTACCTGTGGGGCGATTTCGCGGCAGCGGCGGTTCTCTCCGGTCTGCCGATTACCGTGATCTTCCTGTATTGCCAGAAGTGGATTGTCGGCGGCCTCACCGCCGGTGGTGTGAAAGGGTAGGCGCCTTCTCTTTACGCGATCCCAGCGTCTTCCAGCGTTAGCTTTCGCGACCCGGTCAGGTTAATTCCCCCCTGCTGACCGGGCTTTTTTTTGTCACAAAAAAGGGCCGGTACGTGACGGAACCGGCCAAAGAGTAGCCCCGTTAGGGGTAACGACAGATCGAAACAGTCAGGGGCCGGGTGGCCCCTAGGAGTTGGTTAAAAGTCGATGCAGGGCTCGCGATAGAGACGGGGACAAGCGTTACCATCCTGGCGGAACAGGTGGCATTTGTTGGCGTTCATGCCCAGGGTCATTCGGGCGCCTTCCTGAATCGGGTTGGAGCCGTCGGTGCGCATGGTGATGACGCCTTCGACGTTATTGACGTCCAGGTGCACCAGGGTCTGGTAGCCCAGGCGCTCAACCACGTGCACTTCGCCTTGCAGATACATGTCGGCTTCCTGGTCTTCGCTCAGGTGTTCCGGGCGAATGCCAAGGGTGACGGATTCGCCTTCGGAGAGCCCGGCGCCGTTCACCGGCAGTTCCAGACGGTGGTCACCCGGCATGACGATGGTGACGGACTGGCTGCTGGCGGAAGCAACGGTGCAATCAATGAAGTTCATCTTCGGAGAGCCGATAAAGCCGGCGACAAAACGGGTAGCCGGGTAGTGGTACAGCTCCATGGGTTTGCCCACTTGGGCGATGGAACCATTGTCCAGGGCGACAATCTTGTCTGCCATGGTCATGGCCTCTACCTGGTCATGGGTCACGTAAACCATGGTGGCGCCCAGGCGTTTGTGAAGGCGGGATATTTCGATGCGCATCTGGACCCGCAGGGAGGCATCAAGGTTTGACAGGGGCTCGTCAAACAGGAAGACCTCCGGTTCCCGGACGATGGTCCGACCGATGGCCACGCGCTGGCGCTGGCCGCCAGAGAGGTCCTTGGGCTTGCGCTCCAGGAGTTTGTCCAGTTGCAGCAGGTTGGCGGCATCCTGGACCCGACGGTTGATTTCAGTCTTGCTGGTTTTGGCCAGTTTGAGGCCAAACGCCATGTTCTCTGCCACGTCCATGTGGGGGTAAAGGGCGTAGGACTGGAACACCATGCCCACTTCCCGTTCCTTGGGTGGAAGGTTGTTTACCCGGTCGTTGCCGATGTACATGTCGCCGGAGGTGATGTCTTCCAGACCTGCGATCATTCGAAGCAGGGTGGACTTGCCGCAGCCGGAAGGCCCGACAAAGACCACGAATTCTCCGTCCTGAATGTCCAGGTTTACGTCTCGGGTAACCTGGACTTCGTCATAGCTCTTGCAGATATTGCGTAAAGTGACGCTGGCCATATCTCGTGTCTTCTTGTTAGGTCATTGAATGTCAGAGCCGGGCGATGTCGACGCCCCAGGGCCCGAGTGTCAGATCCTTGCCGTGCCACTGGCCGCCTACGAAATCCGGGGTATCCGGTTCGGGCGTTCCGGCACCGGGCATTGGAATGGTGACGGCTGTCTCGCTCAGGTTCAGTGCCACCATCACGGTTTCATCACCCAGACTGCGGGTGTAAACCAGAGTATTTTTCGGGCTCTTGCTGAACTCGATATCCCCTTTGAGCAGGATGGGTTGGTCTTTTCTCCAGCCCAGGAATGCACGGTAAGCGGCGAGCACGGAATTGTCCTCAGCGTGCTGGACGGCGACAGCGGCGTTGTAATGATCATCATAAACCGGCAGCCATGGACGCGCATCGGAGAATCCCGCATGGGATTCCTCGTGATGCCACACCATGGGCGTGCGGCAGCCATCCCGGCCCTTGTATTCCGGCCAGAAGGTAATGCCGTAGGGGTCGACAAGGTCCTCGTATCGCAATTCAGCCTCGGTCAGCCCGAGTTCTTCCCCCTGATAGATACAGACGCTGCCTCGTAGGGTCAGCAGCATGGCCATGTAGGCCTTGAGCTGCTGCTCCGAGGTTGCGTTCCAGCGAGTGGCGACGCGGGCCACATCGTGGTTACCGATCGCCCAGCAGGGCCAGCCGTCGGTCAGCTTGCCTTCGATGGTGTTCACGGTCTTGTGGAAGAAATCGGCCCCGTGCTGCTCGGTCAGCAGATCGAAGGAGTAAGCCATGTGCAGCTTGTCGCCACCGCTGGTGTAATCGGCCATGGTCTGGAGGGAATTGTCGTCGCCGATTTCGCCCACAGTCGTGGTACCCGGGTACTGGTCCAGCAGGGCACGAAGACGCTTCAGGAAATCGATGTTTTCCGGTTGGGTCTTGTCGAACTTGTGGAACTGGTAGGCGTAGGGGTTTTCTTTGCGCACGCCGATAGAGCCTTCAGCAACAGCCTTGCTGGCAGGGTTGTCCCGCAGCTTGGGGTCGTGGAAGCAGAAGTTGATGGCATCCAGGCGGAACCCGTCGACACCGCGGTCGAGCCAGAATTTAACGTCCGACAGAACCTGCTTCTGAACCTCCGGGTTGTGGAAGTTCAGGTCCGGCTGGCTGGTCAGGAAGTTGTGCAGGTAATACTGCTTTCGGCGGCTGTCCCAGGCCCACGCCGAGCCGCCAAAGACCGACAGCCAGTTGTTCGGCGGCGTGCCATCGGATTTCGGGTCGGCCCATACGTACCAATCAGCCCTGGGGTTGTCACGGCTGGCACGACTCTCCACGAACCAGGGGTGCTGGTCCGACGAATGGCTCAGAACCTGATCGATCATGATTTTCAGGTCGCGCTTGTGGGCCTCCGTAATCAGCTCGTCGAAGTCGTCGAGCGTGCCGAAGATAGGGTCCACGTTCCGGTAATCAGAGACATCATAGCCGAAGTCTTTCATCGGGGAGGTAAAAAACGGAGACAGCCAGATGGCGTCCACATTCAGACTGGCGATGTAGTCCAGCTTGGCGGTGACCCCGGGCAGGTCTCCGATACCATCGCCATTGGAGTCGTAAAAACTTCGCGGATAAACTTGGTAAATGACGGCGCCACGCCACCAGTCCGGGTTCTTGATCATGTAGCCTCGCTTGTACTTCTGGCGTTGAGAAGTTGTTATTGTTGAAAGTGGTAATCGGATTCCACCCAAATTGACTCGTTCCATACTGCGTCTGGCGCGCATTCCCTTCATCCTCCTGCGCCACTTTTTGTTGGCGTAGACGGGGGGATGAGGGGGGAGTAGGAGGCGGAGATGGCGATGAGGGGTGGATAACAGACATGGTGAACCCGGAATGATTGATCAAGGAATTCGAGAGTGGTTAGTGCGCACCCTCATAGGCTCAACTTGCCTCTGGCTTACCGGTTTTGCGGGCACGGCCAGCGCTGAATGGCATCGGTTCTCCGATACCGCCATGACAACCCCAATCGAACTCGAGTTCTGGTCTGCGGATAAAGAACGGGCGGAAAAGATCGGGGAGGAGGTGCTGGCCGTCTTTCATCAGGTCGATGAGCAGATGAGCCGCTATCGGGAGGACTCTGAGGTTTCCCGACTCAACCGCGCCGCCGCCAATGGCCCGGTTGCCGTCAGTGAAGGTCTTTTCGAGGTTCTTGAAAAGGCGCTGGAGGTATCGATTCTCAGTGATGGCGCCTTCGACATCACCTTTGGTTCAGTCGGTTACCTGTACGATTTCAGAGCCGGTAAAAGGCCGACCGAGGAGGAACTTCGATCTGGCCTGCCACGGGTAAATTTCCGGGATGTGATTCTTGATCAGGATGCGCAATCCGTCGAATTCCGCCAGGCAGGGATCCGGGTGGATCTCGGCGGTATCGCCAAGGGCTACGCCGTGGATCTGGGAATCGAGCGCCTTGTCAGCCGTGGCATACGCCATGCCCGGCTGAGTGCTGGTGGCGACATGCGATTGCTGGGCGACAAGCGGGGACGGCCCTGGTACGTGGGTATCCGTGATCCCCGTGCCGAAGGACGTAATGCGGTGGTTCTTCCGCTGCAGGACGCAGCGGTGTCTACCTCCGGGGATTACGAGCGGTTCTTCGTGGATCAAGC
>JAWWAT010000252.1:0-5568 GCA_033721635.1 Marinobacter sp.
CCGGTCACGGTCTTGGCCGGGGAGTAAAAGGCCATGCCTGACACATCGAGATTTTCACTGAAGCTATGAGTGAATCCGCCAGTGAAGTGCCATTCCTGGACGCCCGGTGCCAGGATGTTGAACAGCACATCTTCGTCGGAAATCGGATTCTCTCCATAGCTCACACCGGCCCGCCACGCGTGGGCTGGTGTTTGCTGCCACTGCCAGCCCAGTTTGACGATGGTCATGTCGTCCCAGCCAAAGCCAGCGCCGTCATCATCGCCCAGCTGGGCAGTCTGTAGATTAGGCAGCAGCGGGTTGCCCACGCTGTTGATCTCGCTGTAACGGATGTGCTGGATATCCACCAGGAACCAGTGGTCTTCGAGTCCGGACCAGGCAATGCCCGCGTTGAACATCTGCGGAATGTCGAAGTCGCCTTGCTCGGCGAACAGGCCGCGGTATTTGTCGAACTCATTCATCTCAAGAATATTGCGCCAACTTATGCCGCCGCGGAGGGTTTCGGTGATCTCTCCCTGCCAGCCGATCTGGTAACCATAGCCCCAGGCATCGTCAGTGCCGTTGTTGGAGATAGCGTTGGCGTCCGAAGAGAATGGTGCGAAACTCTGAAGGCCTTCCGCCTCAAAACGCTGATAGGCAATAACGGGCGAAATGCCGATGGCCTGGTTGTCAGAGAATTCCCAAGCGAAGGTTGGAGCAATAAACAACTGCTCCAGGTTGACGCCGGTGCGGCCCGCGTAAAAAGGTCCACCGTTTTCACCGGAATAGTCGGTGTTCATACCGCCGTTGGCAAACACCGAAATGCCAAAACTTGTGGATTCGGACAGCTCCCGATTAAAGCCAAGGTGTGGGATCACGAAGCCGTTGCGGCTGCTTTTGTAAGTGCCCGGCTGCAATGAGAACGCGGGGGGAGGAGAGAGAGGCCCCTCTACGGTGTACTCCCGCCTGGGCGAAAACACTTCAAAGCCACCGTCAATGCGATTGCCAACAAAAGCCATGCCCGCCGGGTTGGTCGCCGCCGCAATGGAGTCCTGGGACAGCGCAGTGCCGGCACCAGCCATGCCTTTGCTTATGGTGCCATAGCCATGGCTGAAGTAGCCGTTGGTCGCCAGGGCCGTCACCGGGAAGAAGGCGGTAAATGCAGCAATGCCCAGAGCAAGTTTGATTCGCATGAAAAAAATACCCAATCAGAAAACGCCATTTCGTGAATAGCCGCCTTTTTACAGAAGATCTGTTATAAGAGGAAGTAATAAATAATGATATGGTTATATTTGGTGTGGTGGCCTCGCAAACCGCGGCTAATCGACCATACTCTGGTTAGACCGGATATCTGACTGATAATCTGAACAAAACATGGAACAACAGGACCTAAAGTGGCTTCATTTCAATTGAAAGACCGGCTCCAGGCAGCTGAAAGCTGGATTATGGCGAATCCCAATCCGCCCCAGAGTTGGCCGTGGACCTGGTTGTACAAGGTCGGCCGCACGGCCTATGCCATGGCCCGGGACGTGCTCAGCGGGCAACTCACTCTCCATGCCATGAGCCTGGTATACACCACCCTGTTGAGTATCGTGCCGCTTCTTGCTCTGAGCTTCTCGGTTCTCAAGGCGCTGGGTGTGCATCAGCGGATGGAACCATTCCTTTTCCAGTTCTTTGAACCACTGGGGCCCCAGGGGATACAACTCGCCGAGCAGATACTCGGGTTCGTGGATAACATGAAGGTTGGGGTGCTCGGCTCTGTGGGGCTGGCGTTGCTTGTCTACACGGTGGTTTCCCTGCTTCAGAAAATCGAACGCTCCTTCAATATGATCTGGCGCGTCCCGGACATGCGATCCATGGCGCAGCGCTTCAGCAATTACCTGAGCGTGATCATGGTTGGGCCGTTGCTGATGGTTTCGGCCATTGGCGTTAGCGCAACCATTTTTTCCTCAACCATCGTCCAGAAACTCATTGAAATTGAGCCGTTTGGTTCGGTGATTCTGGTGGCCAGCCGTTTCACCCCGTTCTTTCTCGTGGTTGGCGCATTCACGTTCGTTTACGTGTTCATGCCCAATACCCGGGTCAAATTGCGTTATGCGGCCATCGGCGGTCTGGTGGCCGGGGTTTCCTGGCAGGCTGGCGGAATGCTGTTTGCCTCTTTTGTGGCGAGTTCGGCCAAGTACGCCGCAATCTATTCCAGTTTCGCCATCGGCATCATTCTGTTGATCTGGATCTATCTGAACTGGATGATCCTGCTACTGGGTGCCAGCCTCGCGTTCTATCTGCAGAATCCTGGATCAGTGGCCAAGCGGCGGCAGGTGCAATTGGCGCCGGAACTGCAGGAGAAGGTAGCGCTTGCGACCATGTGGCTGGTGGCCAAACCCTTCAGCGAGGGTAAGCCGGCGCCTCAACAGGAAGTGTTGGAACACCAGTTGAGAGTGCCAGGCGAAGTCACCCGTGCGCTCAGTGACAAGTTGATTCGGGCGGGTTTGCTTAGCCTGGCCGGAAGCCAGGGCGATCGACTTGTGCCGGGGCGTGCGCTGGATCTGATCACCGTGGGGGAAGTCTTGAAAGTGGTTCGCAACGATGAGGACCGGATCGTTGACCGGTTGCCGAATGTCATCCCCGCTGAATTGTTAGGCGTGCGAAAAATGGAGGAAACAAAAACCTTTGCTGAGTTGTTGCGTGGCAACGACCATCGTGAGAAACCAGGGTCTTTTTCCAATCCGGAACCTGTGTCAGCTTCTGACAGCTGAGCGGCCGCCCTCCCGGAGCATCTTCTGCAGAGCCTGCCGAACGCTGTTGATCTGATCCGGGGTCAGACGTACCACTTTGGGCAAATCCTCTTCCGCAAGATTCCGCTGGTGGGCGTGCCTGAGCACTTCCCGGGTACCGATGACCATGCCATCGGTCAGAGGCGTGTGCTTCTGTCTGGGCGCTGGCCGTTCGGCCGCCAGAAGGTAGGCGTGGTACTTGGGAGGAAGGTTCCATTCGTTCGCCAGGAGCTGGCAGGTAGCCCACTGGTATCTCGCCAGGGCATGCCGAATGAGCGCCGGCTCCGGCTCACCAGTTGCTGTGCGTGACCGGCAAATGCGTTGCAGCTCACGCCGGACAGTGATGTACGCCAGCGAGGGCAATAATCCCACCATGAAGTGTGCACTGGTGTCTTCGCCCTGGGTTCTGGCAATGAGCTCTGCGGCTCGTGCGCAAGTCAGGCCCCAGCGCCAGCCCCGTTGACCAAACAGCGCTTCCCGGCTGTTTCTTGCAGCCATCATCGGGCGCATCACGGCCGCGGAAATAACGTTCCGGATGCCATCCACGCCCAGTACAAACACCGCCTGGTCCACCGATTCAATGGCATGGTCGCTGGTTCGGAAGTAGGGGCTGTTGGCAATCTGGAGCAATTGATCGGTCAGCGACGGATCCCCAAGAATAATCTCGGTCAACCGCTGGCGATCGGTGGACTCGTCGGACAGGGCACGCATGAGCATTGGCAGGCTCATGGGTTGCCGTGGAAGCTCTTCCATCTTGTTGTTGGTCAGGCGCTGATGGAGTTCCTCCAGCACCTCGTCATAGGCGGAAAGGTCGGCCCGCAATGTCGCGGGCTCGGCGTCCAGCAGCCAGCAAAACAGGTGTTCTTCCAGTTGTTGAGCCAGTTCCGGGCCTTCATCCGGAGTTTCGTTGGCCGGGTTCTCCGGAGATGGGTTGAAAAGCCTCGCCTCTGTCGCTGGCGGTGTGGGCTGTTTGGTTGCGAATAATCCTGAAATCCAGGAGAGAAAACCTGGCATCCGTTGCCTCCGGGTGGAACCTGTTCGAAGTAATGAACCTCCGTTTCCGAGAGTATAGATGTACGACGCATCCTTGCACAGGTTTCAAGCCCGTGAATTGTGGCCGGAATTTACAGGAAGGATTCCCCGAACACGAAAACCAGTTGGCAGATGCCGGCGCCAAAGCCGAGGAAGGCACCCACAAGTATCAGTTTGATTTCGTCCTCTTGGAATCAGGGCCGGAGAAGGTCCTGGAATTCTTCGGATGACAGGGCAATCATTCGCTCGACCATGATGGATTCCACGGCCCGTGCCCGGTCTTTCTCGAAGACCGGGTTGTTGAACGATGTCTGGGATATTTCGATGGCCTTTTCACCAACCTTGTTCTTCAGAGTGGCAAAGCCGGTGGGTCCGAATGCCATCTGGGTCAGCGCCTTGCCCATGCCAGCGGTTTCATCCACCAGCGGTTTGATGTGTTTCTTGACCATGTTACGGGCTCGGTCGCCCTTGGGGCCATCGAGAATGGCGTTGATAATGTTGCCAACCGTGAGGATTTCGTGGGTCACAATGTGGCAGAAGGACTCCGCCACGGCCGGCTGGCGTTTCAGGAAAAGGCCCTGAACCCGGAAGGGACCGATTTTTTTGGCGTGCAGTGGCCGGAAGATCACGTTCAGGGCAATCCAGTTGGTCGCCCAGCCCACCAGCAGGCCGAAAAAGGGCAGCACCCACCAGCTCGGGTAGACATACCAGACCGCCATCTGAATCAGGCCGAACAGAAAGCCGAAGTAGAGCCCCGAGTTGATAATGAATCGGAATTCCACCTCGCCACATTCAATAAAGATCCGGTTGAGCAGCTCTTTGTCGCTGGCCAGGCGCTCAATGACCATGCCCTTGATGTCCAGCAGGTCTTCAATGTTATCGGAGACATCTTCCACCAGATTGTCCACCAGCTGGGGCGTGGATTTACGAACGCGATCGTAAACCATCTTCCGGGCCGAGGCCGGCAGGTTTTCCCAGAAGGTGGGGTATTCCTTGAGCATCATCTCGTCCACGTATTCCTCAATGCGAGGTTCGACGGAGTGAACGATATGGGTGGCGAGGACTTTTGGGTCGATCTGCTGGAAGATCTCCCGAACGGTGCCGATCTTTGAAATAGTGGCATCGACGCTGATGGCTGCCATCTTACGGGCTTTCGAGGGAATAATGCCCTGCCAGCCGAGCAGCGGTGGTTTGCCAATGAATTCCAGAGGGTAGAACGTCATCTTGATGGCAAGCCAGTTGGTGGTCCAGCCTATCAGGGCGGCAATGACCGGGATACTGAGGTATTGCCAGAATTCTTGGGTGCTTAGCAGGCTTGTCATCCCGTTACTCGCGTGTGATCGTTTTTTTGCTTTCGGAGTCGACAGGGATAATGTTGTTGGCACCCCCTTATGTCAATGACTTGCGTGCCGACATGAGACGGCGGCACGGTCGGGATTGATCAGCTGCCGATGTCGCCCCACAGCCACTGGCAAAGCGCCATGGCTGCAACCGGCGCGGTTTCGGTTCGCAGCACACGAGGGCCGAGAGCCACCGGCAGGAAGCCCTCTTTTTCCGCCTGGGCAATTTCCTCGGGGGAAAGCCCGCCCTCGGGGCCGATCATCAGGGCAACCCGCTCAGGGGGAATAATGGACTTCAGGGCGTGCTCGGTGCGGTGATGCAACACAAGGCGGACTTCGCAGTCCCGACTGTGTTCCAGCCACTCGGAAACGGTCATCACCGGCAGGATCTCGGGTACTCGTGCACGACCGCACTGTTCGGCGGCGCTGATAGCGACCGATTGCCA
>JAWWAT010000253.1:0-5568 GCA_033721635.1 Marinobacter sp.
ACTGAAGAGCGAACTGAATATACCGTCGGTGCCGACTACCTCCATGAGGACGCCATTCTGAGCCTTGGTTTCACCAACAGTTCTGAGAATGATTACGAGGCGAACACGGTTTACTTTTCGGTGAGTCAGGAATTTTTTGGCGGAATGTCTACCGTCACCATGGGGTATGCCAATGGCTGGGATGAAGTGGGCAAGGTCGGGAACGATTCGTTCAGCGAGGAAGCCGATCGTCGAAACTATCAGCTGGGTCTGAGCCAGGTAATCACCCGCAACAGCCTGGTAGGCCTGGACCTTGAGGTGGTCACCGATGAGGGTTTCCTGCAGAACCCCTATCGCCAGAATCGCTACATCGATCCCAACGATTCCACGGCGTTCCTGTACCAGCCGGAACGGTACCCCGAAACCCGTACCAGTACCTCCCTGGCGGTGCGTGCGCTCTATTACCTGCCATACCGGGCGTCGATTCGCGGCGAATACCGCTATTTTTCAGATACCTGGGGGATCAATGCCCATACCGTGGAGTTGGGATACGTTCATGGGTTGAACCAGCATTGGACCCTCGAAGGGTCAGTGCGTTACTACACCCAGAATGAGGCAGATTTTTACAGCGACCTTTTCCCGTTCGAGAACTCCCAGACCCACCTCGCCCGGGACAAGGAGCTGAGCTCGCTTTCAGGAACAACCCTGGCGGTAGGCGCGGTGTACGAATGGAAACAGACGTCCCTTCCTGGCATTGACCGCCTGCAGTTCAGTCTGCTGGTGGACTGGCTGAATTTTGATTATGACAACTTCCGGGATGTCACCGCAGCCGGAGACTTTCTCCCCGGCGAAGAACCCCTTTATTCCTTCGATGCCTACGTAACCCGGGCGTCGTTGATTCTTGAATACTGAGCATGCAGGAAGAACGACCATGGCCACTTGCTTGAACCATCGATTCCCGGCGCTTTTGGCGGCACTCACTCTCGCCCTGGCGGCACCGGCAGTCGCCCAGACCGATCCCGGGGCGGAGGCGGATGCCACAGCCGTCGCCGAACAGGTGGAGGCCCTCAAGAAGAAGGTGATTCGGCTCAACCGGGACCTCTTTATCCTTGAGGAGGATTTGCTGTTCCCGGCCAGCACACAGGTCGCTGTGTTTCTCAGCGTGGATGCCGGGAAGTTCCTGAAACTGAATGCGGTCAAATTGAAAGTCGACGACGAAATTGTTGCTTCCCACCTGTATACGGATCGACAGGTGACTGCCCTTGAGCGCGGCGGCATGCAGCGGCTATACGTGGGCAACCTGAAAACCGGAGTCCACCAGATGACAGCGTTTGTCGAGGGAATCGGGCCGGATGAGCGGCCATACAAGCAGGCCGCGTCCCTGGAATTCGAGAAGGGCACCGGTACATCCGCTCTGGAGATCCGTGTTGAGGATCGTTCTTCCAACTATCAGCCCTCCGTATCCATCGTGGAGTGGGAGTAAGCGGCGTCGTGGGATTGCAAGTAGGCCAGCCGACAGTTCGACGTCCGCTGATTTTTGCGGGAGCTTTGCTATGGCTGACGATCATGGCGCCAGCTCAGGCCGAGGAGCTCCAACCCGAGCGTGCGAAGGACCTTCGGTACGGTTGGGCACTCTATGAATACCATCAGGGCAACGCTTTTGAAGCTCTGACTCAGCTGGCTGTTGCCCGGGAACAAGGCGGCATTGAAGGGCACGGTGATCACCCGGCTCTGGTAGAGGGCGGGCTCATGCTGTCCTGGGGGATGACCCGCGAGGCCAGCAAGTTGTTCACGGACCTGCTTGGTGCTGACGGGGCGGGTACTTCGCTTGCGCCGGATGTCCGCAGTCAGGCCTGGTTCTACCTGGGCAAGGTGTTCTACCTGGAAGGTGATCGTGAGCTGGCCAGTGAAAATCTCAACCGCGTGGATGGTGACATACTGGCTGAGGCCAACCATGACCTGTTTCGGGAGTGGGTTTATCTGCGAGCCCGACTGGCCATGATGTCTTCGAGGCCTGGAGACGAATCGGAACTGGTGTCGATCCAGGCGCAACTGAAAGACACTGATATCTGGTCCCTTTACCTCCAGTACAATTCAGCCGTTTCCGCCCTGGCTGCGGGTGACGGCGTCACGGCCGAGTCGGAACTGCAGAAACTCATTGCCATCATCGAACAGTCTATCGACTTTGCCGAACCAGGGTCCGAACACGCGGGACTTTTGAGCAGGGCCCGCCTGTCATTGGCCAGGCTGTACCTCAGGGATAACCGGTTCGACGCGGCCCTGGAGGTTCTTGGAGACATGCCGCTGAACGGGGTGTTCGCCGATCAGGCCCTGTTCGACTACGCCGTAGCGGCAGCCGGGCAGGGCAGGCCGGATCGGGCTCTCGATGCCCTGGATACCCTCTCGAACCGGGATCTGTTTTTACCGTGGCGCCAGCAGGTTCCGTTTGCCCGGGCCTATGTGCTTGAGCAGATGAACAGACCCCAGCAAGCGATGCCCGCGTTTAAACAGGCCGCCAACCATTACCAGACACGTATCGACGAGCTCGATGACATCCGGAATCGGCTCAGTGAAGCGAGTCTGATGGCGCAGCTCGATTTCAGCCGTGATAGCGACGGGATTCTTACAGATTCCTATGGACGACTGCGGGTTCAGCCGGTCGATTTCGGCATGGCGGAAGTGTTGGCTTCGGAAACCTTTCAGCAGGGGCTTGCGGAGTTGAACGAACTTTACCGGATGCAGTCCTTCATCGCCGAGCGGCAGTCCCGGTTCGAATCTTTCCGGATCATGCTGGAAACCCGCGAACAGCAGCGTCAGGTTCGGATTGCAGAAACCCGTCGCGCGCTGGAGAACCAGAAAGCGGACCAATGGCAGCAATTGCATCAGGAATTCAATGAGAAGATTTCCCGGGCACTGAGGGAGGAAGATGCCGGGTTCTTCATGACCTCGGAACAGAGGGTACTGAGAGATAAGCTCGATGAGGTTGAAGACACTCTGGCGGGCTTGCCTGACGACGCCACTACGGCCAGCCAGCGTGCGACCTATCAGAGAATGCGCGCCTATTTTGACTGGTGGATTGCCGATGACTATGGCGTGAACCGTTGGGCGGCGCAAAAACAGTTGCGGGAGCTGGGTAGTGAAATGGAGCGTTTTCAGGTTCAGCGGCAGCGGGTTGAAACCCTGATGGCTGATGACGCACGGCACGCTGAACTGGCTCGACGCATCGCTGCCAGTGAACGGGAACTCGCGACCCTCGGGGTAGAGGTGTCTGAAGCATTGGGCATTGTCCGGCAAGCGCTCTTGAGCCAGGTCGACAGCATGCTTGTCGACCAGCAGGAGGAGCTGAGGGGTTACCTGTCGGCCTCCCGTCATGCCCAGGCGAGGCTGGCGGACCAGCTGTTCCGTGCATCGCAAAGCGCGGGAGCCGGTGATGAGTAACCGGATGCCTGAAAAGATCGCGAGAGGACTGGTCATGGCGGTCGCCTTTGTCATGATCAGTGGCTGCCAGATGCTGCAGTCGATGATACCTGCCGGCGACGAGGAAATGCCCCGTGTCCGTGAGGGCACCTTGGCAGCGCTCCCGGCGACCGAAACCCCGCAAGTCAGAAAACTTGAAGAGGCTGGCAGCGAACTGGCGAGCGATGTTTCCATCGAAACGGTGATGGACAGCTACAAGGCACTGTTGCCCCTGGTGGACGATCCACGGAAGCAGGTCACTATCCGGCATCGACTGGCCGATCTGGAGTTCCAGCGGGCTGAGCGGAAAATGGCCGATACCGCCGTGGATGAGCTTTCCGGAGCTATTGAAGCCTACGAGCGTCTTCTGTCGGAATATCCGGAGCGTGAAGGTAATGATCAGATCTACTATCAGCTTGCCAGGGCCTGGGAGCTTCGGGGTGCGACGCCTCAGCAACTCGATACCCTGAACATCCTGGTCAAGCGGTACCCCGATTCGGAATACTGGATTGAAGCCCAGTTCCGTCGCGGCGATTTGCTGTTCATTGATGGCCGGTACCGGGATGCCGAGCAGGCGTTCGACGAGGTTACCCTGGCCAGCCAGGAGCGCATGGCCGATGCCTCCTTTCTGGTGAACGCGCATTACATGAAAGGCTGGAGCCTGTTCAAGCAGGCGCAGTACCAGAAGGCCCTGTTCAGCTACATAGAAGTGCTCGATCTGGTGATGCCTGATGGGCAGCCGGTTGCGGATGTGGATCAGCGGAGCCAGACCCTGATCGAAGACCTGTTCAGGGTAGTGGGGCTGTCGCTGTCTTACCTTGACGGCGCGGAAACCCTCCAGGCGCTGTTCCGCGAGACGGGTGGGCGCCCCTACGAAATACTGGTTTACGACCGCTACAGCGAGCTCCTACTGGAAAGGGAGCAATACAGTGACGCGATCGAGGTCTTTGAAGCCTACATAGCAGAACATCCGGCCAGCCCCTGGGCGCCGCGCTATCACATCCGGATCATTGATACCCTGGAGCTCGCCGGCTTCACCCTTACCATCCCTGAACGAAAGGCCGGGTTTGTCCGCCTTTATGGACTCTACAGCGATTACTGGCAGTCAGCGGGCCCGGAGGCGATCGGTTTTATCGAACAGCAGCTGGAACAGCTGTTGCCAGAGCTGGCAGACCGTCACTACCTGTTGGCAGGAGAGGCGACGGATGATCAGCAGGCAGACGACCATTACCGCCAAGCCGCCAGCTATTACGCCGAGTTTGCGGCTACTTTCCCGGATCATCCCCGCACACCCGAGCGTCTCTTCCTCCTGGGTGAGACCTATCTGGAACTGGAAGACTGGCCGGCGGCCATCGCTGCTTTTGAGCGGGTGGCCTATGACTATCCGGAAGACACCGTCGCCGGGAGGGCAGGGGAAGCCGGGTACGCTTCGGTCCTGGCTTTCCGGGAGTATGCAAAGACATGGGAAAACCAACCCGTATCGGAGCAGGCGGCATATCAGGAACTGCAACAGTTGAATCGACTGAGGTTTGCAAACGCGTTTCCAGGCGATCCGAGGGCACCGGCGGTTTATTACATTGCGCTGCAGCGGGAGTTTGACCAGAACAATTGGGAAGAGACCGTCAACATGGC
This sequence comes from Marinobacter sp., assembly GCA_033721635.1. Lineage (GTDB taxonomy): Bacteria > Pseudomonadota > Gammaproteobacteria > Pseudomonadales > Oleiphilaceae > Marinobacter. The sequence continues at coordinate 5,068 of JAWWAT010000253.1, forward strand.
GGCCCGCCTTGTTACCTGGCAGCCGGCGCCTTCACCCGACTTGACCACCGAAGCCCTGTTACTGTATGGCCACAGTCTGTCTGAGCTGGCGCGATACGCGCAGGCGGAACAGGCCTATCGTGATGTGCTCGCCACCATGGCTGAAGACGATGAACGCAGAGGGGGTGTGCGCGAAAACCTGGCCGCATCAGTTTATCGGCAGGCAGAGCAGTTGGCTGATGCCGGCAATATGGAGGGCGCCGTCAGCGAATTCCTGCGGGTCGGCAGTGCTGTGCCCGAGTCCGTTCTGCGGGCAAATGCGGAATACGATGCTGCCTCACTTCTAATCACCGCCAATCTCTGGGATCAGGCCATCGGTGTGCTGAGCAATTTCCAAAGGGCTTTCCCGGATCACGAACTGATCGACACGGTCCCGGCAAAACTGGCGTTGGCCTATCGCGAAACGGAGCAGTGGGAGAAAGCCGCCGACGAACTTCAGCAAATGGTGGCCTTGGCGACAAC
>JAWWAT010000254.1:0-5552 GCA_033721635.1 Marinobacter sp.
CCTGCGCATGCCCCGAATCGTCGACTTTTCCCTGGATTATCTCCGGGCCGGCCTCAACCGGGAAACCTACGCCGAATGCCGCCTGACCCGCCAGGGCAACCGCGTTGCCAATGTGATGGTCAGCGCCTGGCAGAAATCCCGTTCGCAACCCATTGCGACTGCCAGAGCGCACTTCCTGCTCGAAGACTGATCTTGCCCGGAACCCGGGGCTTGAAATGCCCCGGCGTGCCCCCACTTTTTGCTCAGAACGAACACAATAGCCTGGTGGCGCGGGTAGGAAGAGCTTTCCAAAACCGTGCGGAGCCATGGATGGCGGAGCCGAGCGTACATGGACGTATTCACAGCGTGTTTTGGAAAGCTCTTCCTACCCGTGCCGCTCCACGAATCATGAGGTAACTCGGGCGCCGCCGCGTGCCCGTTTATTTGTAGCAGGAGACAAAAACGCCATGACGGTTGAGACGCAAAAAGAGACTCTGGGTTTTCAGACTGAAGTGAAGCAGCTGCTTCACCTGATGATTCACTCGTTGTACTCCAACAAGGAAATCTTCCTTCGCGAGCTGATTTCCAACGCATCAGATGCCGAAGACAAACTGCGTTTCGCAGCGTTGAAAGACGACAGCCTTTATGAGAGCGATCCTGAGCTGAAGATTCGCCTGGATTTTGATGAAGAGGCGAATACCGTCACGCTGACCGATAACGGTATCGGCATGACCCGTGACGATGTTATCCAGAACCTCGGCACGATTGCCCGCTCTGGTACAGCCGAGTTCCTGAAGCAGTTGTCTGGTGACGAGAAAAAGGACAGCAAGCTGATCGGTCAGTTTGGTGTGGGTTTCTACTCGTCATTTATCGTGGCCGACAAGGTGGATGTATTTACCCGCCGCGCTGGCGCGCCGGCAGAAGAGGGCGTGCACTGGGAGTCCAAAGGCGACGGCGAGTTTTCCATTGAACAGGTGAACCTGGAAAACCGTGGCACCCAGATCGTGCTGCACCTGAAATCAGAGGCCAAGGAATTCGCCAACGGCTGGAAATTGCGCAGTCTGGTCAAGAAGTACTCCGATCATATTTCCTTCCCCGTGGTGATGAAGGCCGAATCCGAGGAAGGTGAAAAGAAAGACGAGTACGAAACCGTCAACGATGCAACGGCGCTCTGGACCCTTCCACGTACCGAAATCAAGGACGAAGAGTACAAGGAATTCTACAAGCATATTGCCCACGATTTTGAAGATCCGCTGACCTGGTCCCACAACAAGGTGGAAGGCAAGCTGGACTACACCAGCCTGCTGTATATTCCCGCCCGTGCGCCGTTTGATCTGTACAACCGGGAAGCGCCTCGTGGCCTGAAGCTGTATGTGCAGCGGGTGTTCATCATGGATGACGCCGAGCAGTTCCTGCCGCTGTACCTCCGTTTCGCCAAAGGCGTGATCGATTCCAACGATCTGTCCCTGAACGTGTCCCGCGAGATCCTGCAGAACGACAGCACCGTGGAAAGTATCCGCACCGCGCTGACCAAGCGGGTTCTGGACATGCTGTCCAAGCTGGCCAAGAAGGATCCGGAGCAGTACCAGAAGTTCTGGGGTGAGTTCGGCACTGTATTGAAGGAAGGCCCGGCGGAAGATTTCAGCAACCGCGAGAAGATTGCCGGTCTGCTGCGCTTTGCCTCTACCCACACGGGCGAGAGCACACAGAATGTCTCTCTCGATGACTACATCAGCCGTATGAAAGAGGGGCAGAAGAAGCTCTATTACATTACCGCCGACAATTTCACCGCGGCCAAGAGCAGTCCGCACCTGGAAGTATTCCGCAAGAAGGGCATTGAGGTTCTGATCCTTACCGATCGCATCGACGAGTGGATGATGGGCTACCTCAGCGAGTACGACGGCAAACAGTTCCAGGACGTCGCTCGTGGCGATCTGGACCTGGGCGAAGTCGAGACTGAGGAAGACAAGAAGCACAAGGAAGAGGCGGCTGAAGAGCACAAGGATCTGCTCGAGCGCATCAAAAATGCTCTGAACGACCGTGTTCAGGAAGTGCGTGTAACCAACCGTCTGACCGACTCACCGGCCTGCCTGGTTGTGGGTGATTTTGACATGGGCGCGCAGATGAAGAAGATCATGGAAGCTGCCGGCCAGAAAGTGCCGGAAAGCAAGCCGATCTTCGAGATCAACGTGGACCACCCACTGGTTCAGCGCCTTGAGAGCGAGAAGGGCGAACAGCGGTTCAACGAGCTCTCTGCAGTCCTGCTTGATCAGGCAACCCTGGCCAGCGGTGAGCAGCTCCCGGACCCGGGTGCTTATGTTACCCGCCTGAACCGTCTGCTGCTTGAATTGGCCAACTGATAGCCGATGCAGCAGATTATTGTGGATATCAGTATCAGCCCTGATGAGTGGATCAAGCTCTATCAGGGCGTTGCCACCGATGTTCACACCACGGCCCGGGACGGGCGCTCCGTCCGCTTCCCGGCCCGTATTCTCTCCCGTTTCTACCTCCGCGACGGTATTCGCGGCAGCTTCCGCATTGTTTTTGACGATGCCGGCAAGTTCTCTTCCATTGAACGGCTCTAATCAGCCAGCACTTCATTCATAAATAAAAGCTTTCACAAATTTATTTTTAATTAATTGTATTGGGCGATCGACCTCGCGCTAAGGTGGTTGCGTTCTCGTTAGGCAGGAGCAGATCCATGTCCAATGCAGTGTCAATCAGTCGTTCAATCGCCTGGCCGGACTTTCTAGATATCCTGGCGAGTTATTCAAGTGATTACGCTTGTGCCCAGTAATGTAATGAACCCGCATGGCGTGCGGGAAACCCTATAGGCACACGCTATCCGGGACATAAGAAATACTCAGAGCAGATTGTTTGTTGTGTCCTATAGTTAGAAGTGCCTGAATCAAAGCAGTGTCGTTTTGCCAACCCCAATGAGGAGAGAGAAATGACCGACAACAACAGTGCGGGTGGAAAGTGCCCGGTAATGCATGGCTCGAACACGCAGGAGAAGGCCGACGTAGCCGGCTGGTGGCCTGAGAACCTCAATCTGGACATCCTTCATCAGCACGACCGCAAAACCAATCCCCTCGGTGAAGATTTCGACTACCGGGAAGAGGTCAGGAAACTCGACCACGAAGCCCTTGAAAAAGACATGCATGAGTTGATGACCAACAGTCAGGAATGGTGGCCGGCTGATTGGGGCCATTACGGTGGTCTGATGATTCGTCTGGCGTGGCACGCGGCCGGTACCTATCGGCTGGCCGATGGTCGCGGTGGTGCGGGTACCGGTAACCAGCGCTTTGCTCCTCTGAACTCCTGGCCCGACAACGGCAACCTCGATAAGGCCCGCCGTCTGCTGTGGCCGCTGAAGAAAAAATACGGCAACAAGGTGAGCTGGGCCGACCTGTTTATCCTGGCCGGTAACGTTGCCTATGAATCGTTCGGCCTGAAGACGTTTGGTTTCTCCTACGGCCGGGAAGACATCTGGCACCCGGAGAAAGACATTTACTGGGGTGCGGAAAAAGAGTGGCTGGCACCGTCGGACAGCCGTTATGAGGACGTGAACAAGCCGGACACCATGGAAAACCCTCTGGCGGCCGTGCAGATGGGTCTGATCTATGTGAACCCGGAGGGTGTCAATGGTCAACCGGATCCCCAGAAGACCGCCGAGCAGGTAAGAACGACTTTTGCCCGCATGGCGATGAATGATGAAGAGACTGCAGCATTGACCGCGGGCGGCCACACGGTTGGTAAGGCTCACGGTAATGGTGATGCAGATGCCCTTGGACCAGAGCCGGAAGGTGCAGACGTCGAAACCCAGGGCTTTGGCTGGATGAACCCGAACCTCGGCGGCAAGGCGACCAATGCTGTTACCTCCGGTATCGAAGGCGCCTGGACGACGAACCCGACCAAGTTCGACATGGGCTATTTCGATCTATTGTTCGGTTACGAGTGGCAGCTGACCAAGAGCCCGGCTGGTGCGAACCAGTGGGAGCCGATCGATATCAAAGAAGAACACATGCCGGTCGACCCGACCGACCCATCTGTCCGTCGCAAGCCGATGATGACTGATGCGGATATGGCCATGAAGGTGGACCCGAAGTACCGTGCGATCTGCGAGAAGTTCATGGCCGATCCGGATTACTTCAAAGATTGCTTCGCCCGTGCCTGGTTCAAGCTGACACACCGGGATATGGGGCCGAAGTCCCGTTACATCGGTCCGGGTGTCCCGGATGAAGATCTGATCTGGCAGGATCCGGTGCCCCAGGGCGAGACCAACTACATCGAAGAGGTGGTGAAGGAAAAAATCGCCGCAGCGGGCCTGAGCCTGAACGAGCTGGTCTGTACCGCCTGGGACAGCGCCCGCACGTTCCGCGGATCTGACATGCGTGGTGGTGCCAACGGTGCCCGGATTCGCCTGGCTCCCCAGAATGATTGGCAGGGCAATGAGCCCGATCGTCTGGACAAGGTGCTCAAGGTTTATGAACAGATTTCGGCCGACACCGGCGCCAGCATCGCTGACGTGATCGTGTTGGGTGGCAATCTAGGCATCGAGATGGCAGCCAAAGCTGCCGGCCATGACGTGCACGTTCCCTTCCTCAAGGGTCGTGGCGATGCGACTGACGAGATGACGGACGCAGAATCCTTCGAACCGATGGAGCCGTTGGCTGATGGCTTCCGCAACTGGCAGAAGAAGGATTACGTGGTCAAGCCTGAAGAAATGCTTCTGGACCGTGCCCAACTGATGGGGCTGACCGCGCCTGAAATGACCGTTCTTCTTGGCGGCATGCGGGTGCTCGGGACCAACTATGGTGGCACCAAGCACGGAGTATTCACAGACCGCGTTGGCCAACTGACCAACGACTTCTTCGTGAATCTGACCGACATGGCAAACCGTTGGGAGCCTACTGGCAAGAACTCGTACAACATCGTGGATCGCAAGACTGGTGATACCAAGTTCACCGCGACCCGTGTTGATCTCGTGTTCGGCTCCAACTCCATCCTGCGTGCCTACGCAGAGGTCTACGCTCAGGACGACAACGAAGAGAAGTTTGTGAACGACTTCGTCGCCGCCTGGACCAAGGTCATGAACGCCGATCGCTTCGACGTTAAGAAGTAAACCAGCCGTAACCAGCCGGGCATTCCATTGCGGGATGCCCGGCTACCAACTTCCCGCCAAATTCCCTACAATCCGCTCCGTCTGATTTTTGATCAGCCATAACCTATACCCCTTTTGATCAAACCTCTGGAGCCTTCACGCGAATCATCCTTGCCCCGATGGAAGGCCTGGTCGACGCACCCATCCGCGAAACCCTGACCAAGGTTGGCGGCATAGATCGGTGCGTAACCGAATTCGTTCGCGTGACCCATGGCATGCTGCCACCGAGAGTGTTCTACAAATATGCCCCCGAGCTACACAACCGGTCACTCACTCAAGTAGGTACCCCCGTTGCTGTTCAGCTATTGGGTTCAGATCCTCATCAGATGGCACGCCATGGCGTGCGGGCTGCGGAACTTGGTGCTACTCAGGTGGACATCAACTTTGGCTGCCCCGCCAAAACCGTGAA
>JAWWAT010000255.1:0-5535 GCA_033721635.1 Marinobacter sp.
GTGACCCCCTTCAACTTCCCTGCCATGGTGCCCATGTGGATGTTTCCGGTGGCTATCGCAGCGGGTAACACCTTTGTCCTGAAGCCCAGCCCGCTGGACCCCAGCGCCTCCCTGATGATTGCCGACCTGCTGAAGCAGGCCGGGCTGCCCGACGGCGTCTTCAATGTGGTACAGGGTGACAAGGATGCGGTGAACGCGCTGATTGAGCATCCCGACGTCCAGGCCCTGAGCTTTGTCGGCTCCACACCGATCGCCAACCTGCTCTATGAAAAAGGCGCCAAACACGGCAAGCGCATCCAGGCACTGGGCGGCGCTAAGAACCACATGGTGGTAATGCCGGATGCCGATCTGGACAAAGCGGTAGACGCCCTGATCGGTGCCGCCTACGGCAGTGCCGGCGAGCGCTGCATGGCCATCAGCGTGGCGGTGCTGGTTGGTGATGTCGCAGACAAGATCATGCCAAGACTGGCCGAAAGGGCCCGAGACCTGAAAGTGAAGAACGGCGAACAGCTGGATGCCGAAATGGGCCCGATTGTGACTGCCGCCGCACATCAGCGCATTACCGGCTACATTGACAAGGGTGTGGCTGAAGGTGCCGAGCTGGTTGTCGATGGCCGAGAGTTCGATGCATCGAACACTGGCGAGGGCTGTGCCGATGGCTTCTGGATGGGCGGCTCGCTGTTTGATCACGTCACGCCCGACATGACGATTTACAAGGAAGAAATCTTTGGCCCCGTTCTGGCCTGTGTTCGGGTGCCGGACATTGCCACCGCCATTCGTCTGATTAACGACCACGAATTCGGCAACGGCGTCAGCTGCTTCACCGAGAGCGGCAGCGTGGCCCGGGAATTTGGCCGCAGGATCCAGGTCGGCATGGTCGGGATTAACGTACCCATTCCCGTACCCATGGCATGGCACGGCTTCGGCGGCTGGAAACGCTCCATGTTCGGAGATACCCACGCCTACGGCGAAGAGGGCGTGAAGTTCTACACGCGCCAGAAGTCCATCATGCAGCGCTGGTCTGATTCCATTGATGCCGGTGCGGAATTTGTGATGCCAACAGCCAAATAACGACAGACGTAGCTGCGGAGAGAGCGCCATGCCCGACAACAATAACGCGACGGGACAGCAGGAATTCGACTATATCGTAGTAGGCGCCGGCTCAGCCGGCTGCCTGCTCGCCAATCGCTTGAGCGCGAACCCGGATAACCGGGTATTGCTCATTGAGGCAGGCGGACGGGATAACTACCACTGGATTCACATCCCGGTCGGCTATCTGTACTGCATCGACAACCCTCGCACGGATTGGCGCTTCCGCACCGAGCCGGACCCCGGCCTGAATGGCCGCTCCCTGATTTACCCGCGGGGCAAGACCCTCGGGGGTTGTTCCAGTATCAACGGGATGCTTTACATTCGCGGCCAGGCCCGGGATTACAATCAATGGGCCGAGATGACCGGCGAGGACGCCTGGAGCTGGGACAACTGCCTTCCCGATTTCATGCGCCACGAGGACCACTATCGTCTGGACGATGACGGCGATGCCGACCCGGAGCACCACAAGTACCACGGCCACGGCGGAGAATGGCGGGTCGAGCACCAGCGACTAAAATGGAAAGTTCTGGAAGACTTCGCGACGGCCTGTGTTGAGGCTGGCATTCCGCGAACCCGGGATTTCAATCGGGGCGACAACGAGGGCGTGGACTATTTCGAAGTGAACCAGCGTTCCGGCTGGCGCTGGAACACCTCCAAGGCCTTTCTGCGGAGCGCTGAAAAGCGGCCGAATCTGACGCTCTGGCACTCCACCCACGTGCTTGGACTGGAAACCGAAACCTCTGATAAGGGTCCTCGCTGCACGGGTGTGCAAGTTGAGCGGCCCAAAATGGGGAAAACGACCGCCAGGGCAACACGAGAAGTGATCCTCTCCGCCGGCGCCATCGGCTCGCCACAACTGTTGCAGCTCTCGGGAATCGGGCCCGCCGATCTGCTCAAAGAGCACGGCATTGATGTGGTTGCCGACCTGCCTGGTGTGGGCGAGAACCTTCAGGACCACCTGCAGATCCGTTCCATTTACAAGGTGAAGGGTGTGACCACCCTGAATACGATGGCCAATTCGCTGATCGGCAAAGCCCGCATTGGCCTGGAGTACCTCCTCACTCGTTCCGGCCCCATGAGCATGGCGCCCTCACAGCTGTGTCTGTTTACCCGCAGTTCCGAGGAATACGATTACGCCAACATCGAATACCATGTGCAGCCACTGAGCCTGGACGCCTTTGGCCAGCCGCTGCACAACTTCCCGGCCATCACCGCCAGCGTCTGCAACCTGAATCCCACCAGCCGGGGTACGGTGCGAATTCGCAGCAATGATCCAAAACAGGCGCCGGCGATCTCGCCCAATTACCTGAGCACACCGGAAGACCGGAAAGTCGCGGCAGATTCTTTACGGGTGACCCGTCGCATTGCCGAGCAGCCCGCCTTCAGGCAGTACCAGCCAGAGGAATTCAAACCCGGCCTCGAATACCAGACCGACGACGAGCTGGCGAAACTGGCGGGCGACATCGGCACCACGATCTTTCACCCGGTGGGCACTACCCGCATGGGGCGAGCCGATGATGACCAGGCAGTGGTAGACCCGCATCTGAGAGTACGGGGCGTGGCCGGGCTGCGTGTGGTGGATGCCGGCGTCATGCCCACCATCACCAGCGGCAACACCAACTCCCCCACCCTGATGATTGCGGAAAAGGCCGCCCGCTGGATTCTCGCCGGTGATTGAGCTTTAAACTGGTTGCAGTTTCCAGGTTTTTGGAGAGGATCAGGCTGCTAGCATTGGCAGCCTGTTTCATTTGCAAAGGACGGATCCACCATGACACTCGCCACCTGGCTGGCCGTTGTCACCATTTGCGTTCTGGGCGCCATGTCGCCGGGCCCATCATTGGCCCTGGTACTCAAACAGACGCTCACCGGCGGTCGACGCAACGGCGTCATTACCGCCCTTTGCCACGGCATCGGCGTCGGCATCTATGCCTTCCTGAGCATCCTCGGGCTCGCCGCCATCATCACCGCCTCGCCTACTGCGTTTTCAATTCTCCAGTGGGGCGGCGCCCTTTATCTGGCCTGGCTGGGCATGAAAGGACTGATGGCAAAACGGCAGGCGGATAACGAACTGCCCGAGCCGCCCACCACCAAAAGTGCGGCCCGTGACGGCTTTCTGATTGCCTTCTTCAACCCGAAAATCGCGGTATTCTTCCTGGCCCTGTTCAGTCAGGTTGTGGGCACCGACACCAGCCTGATGGCCAAGTTCGGCTATGCCGCAACCGCTCTTGTCATTGATACCAGCTGGTATCTGATCGTTGCCTGGCTGTTCTCTAATCCGAAATGGCTGACCCTGCTCAGACAGAAAGCCGTGTGGTTCGAGCGTATCTTTGGGGCCATTCTCATCGGCCTGGCTGGCCGTCTGGTCGTCGGCATTCTGAACGGGAAATAACTGGCTCAGCCCGCCAGCTGGACAATCTCATCGTATTCGCGCGTCTGGACGACTTGCTCGGCGGCGGGTTCTGCCGCCAGATGGCAGACCTCATTGACCATGGCATTGGCCACTGTTTGCGCCTCAATGCCGCGGTATTTGTCCAGGGGACCAATCAACAGTCGGTTGACCAGCGGCATCGCTTTTATGCCCAGGGCCTCGGCGGTGCGCTGTTCTTTGCGATCACCCAGCAACAGGCTGGGGTGATAAATGGACAGGTAGGGATAGTCGAGATCTCTCAGGGCGTCTTCCAGTTCGCCCTTCACCCGGTTATAGAAAATGGTCGAAGAGGATGAGGCGCCGATGGCAGACATCAGGATATACGCACGCACTCCATGGGAGCGGCCCAGCTCGCCCGCTTTCAGAGGGTACCCCAGATCCACCTTCCGGAACTGATCCTGTGAGCCCGCTTTTTTGATGGTGGTACCCAGGCAGCAGATAATTACATCCACATCAAAAAGCTCGGCGTGATCCTCCAGCTGGTCGAAATCGACCTCATGCTGGTCCAGCTTTTCATGCAGAGTCGGCAGTTTGTGTCGCACAAGCGCCACCACCTGTGACACCTCCTCCCTGCCCAGCAAACCCTGCAGCACCTTGCCACCGGTCAATCCGGTAGCGCCCAGCAACATCACCCTCATAACAGTCTTTCCCCCGGAACCATCTTTGCCCATCCTACCAAAGGCAGTCGAACCAAGTCTGTCCGGGCGCCAATCATTCTGCTAATTTCCTTCGTTGATAATAAAAAAGCACCGGGACAGGCCCGGTGCAAAGAATGACTGCAGATCATCAGATGGGAGTATTCAGTCGCTGACCGGATTTTCTTTCATGGCGGCATTCATTCGCCGACGCAAAAGGGGACCAACCAGGTAAGGCAGAATCAATCCCAGGCCTGCAACGATCCAGAGGCCCATTGCAAGCGGGCTTGCCCAGAGCACACTCCAGTCGCCATCCGAGAGCACCAGGGCATGGCCAAGGTTCTTTTCCATCTCCGGCCCCAGGAGCAGGCCAAGGATGATCGGCACCAGAGGTATTTCCAGCTTGCGCAGGAAGTAGCCGGCGACACCGAAAGCCACCATGAAGTACAGATCGAAAGTACTGTGGCTGATCGAATAGATGCCAACGAACGCCACCATGGTAACGATTGGCAGCAGATACATCGGAGGCACCGACAGCAGCTTCACGAAGAAGCCGACCAGCGGAATGTTCAACACCAGCAACAGGACGTTGCCGATCAACAGGGCGGCAATAACACCCCAGACAATGTCCGCATTCTGGGTGAACATCAGCGGTCCCGGCGTGATATTCAGGGAGATCAGCATCGCCAGCAGAACCGCGGTGGTGCCGCTTCCGGGCACCCCGAGCGTCAGCATGGGCACCAGGGCGCCAGAGGATGCACCGTTGTTTCCGGCCTCGGGAGCAACCACACCCCGAATGTCACCTTCTCCAAACTTGCCCTTCTTGCCGACCACCTGCTTTTCGAGCGTATAGCTGATAAAGCTGCCCAATGAGGCACCGGCCCCGGGCAAAACGCCGGAGATAAAGCCAAGCACACCACCACGCAGCTGGGTCGGGATCGTCATCACCAACTCTTTCATGGTCAGTGTCAGTTTGCCCACGTTCATCTTGTCTCGCCCCCGGCCCATACGAGATTCCACGAAGAACAGAAGCTCGGAGATGGCGAACAGCCCGACAATGGCCAGAATGAAGTCGATACCCTCATACAACTCCAGCACACCAAAGGTGTAGCGCTGGGTCCCGGTCGAGATGTCGATGCCCACTGTGGAGATCATGATCCCCAGGGTGGCGGCGACCACGGTTTTCACCGGGTTTTTGCCGGTGATTCCGCCCAGCGTGGCAAACGCCAGCAGGAACAGGGCAAAGTACTCGGCCGGCCCAAAGGTAAGGCCATCTTTCGGCAGATGGCCGCACAGGCATTGGGCGTCGATTGGAATATGGTCGAGATGGTCGTCTCTGACACATCCGTAACCGGAGATTCAGGTTCCGCTTCCGCTTCA
>JAWWAT010000256.1:0-5529 GCA_033721635.1 Marinobacter sp.
AGCGCACCACCTGATCGAGCATGGCTGGGATGACATCGTGGGTCTGGAAAAATCCGCCATTCCCTCGGATATCGGCTCAACCTCCCACGCATCGGATTTCTGCTTCACTACCTCTCACGACAAGTTGAATATATACACCACCAAATACAGCCAGGCGTTTTATGAAAAGCGTGGCAACTACGTGAAATGCGGAGGCATGGAAGTGGCCCGTGTTGATGACGACGAGCGAATGGACGAGCTTCGACGCAAGGTGGGGTCCGGAAAAGCCTTCGGCACAAATGTCAGCATTATTTCGCCCAAACAGGCAAAGGAGTTGTTTCCATTACTGGATGAACGTCAGATCCAGGGAGCGATGTGGGACCCGGATGCAGGGCTGGTAGTACCGCGCTCCCAGAGTGTTGCCGGCGACCTGGTGGAAGAAGCCGTGGCCACCGGCAAACTGAAGGCCTTTGCCTACACGCCGGCCATTCGCATTGATGTCCAGGACGGCCAGGTGCGTGGCGTTGAGACCCACAAGGGCTACATTGAGACCGAATACGTGGTTCTCTCCATGGGCATTTGGGGGCCACTGATGGCCAACACCGCGAATGCGCCCCTCCCGCTGATGCCACTGGAGCATCCGCTGCTGTTCTTCGGCCCCTACGAAGAACTCAATGGCACCGGCAAACAGATCGTCTATCCACTGTTTCGCGATCAGGGGAACTCCGCCTATGTGCGGGACACAGGCGACCCGACCACCACTGAGGGCGGCCGTATCGAGTGGGGCTACTACGAGGCGGAGAACCCACGGCTGGTCTACCCCGGCGCCATTGCTGAGCCCGGTGATGCGCGGATGTCCCCCTCAATGCGGGACCTTTCCCTGGACCAGGTGATGGACGCCTACGAAAAGGCCATCGAAATGACGCCGATCCTCGGCGAACTGGGGTGGGAAGAGAAACACTCGTTCAATGGCCTTCTGTCAGTGACGCCGGATGGCGGTTCACTCATGGGCGAATCGCCGGAAGTCCGGAATCTGTGGTTCTGCGAGGCGGTCTGGGTGAAGGACGGCCCGGGGGCGGGCAAGGTACTGGCAGACTGGATGACCCACGGCTCCCCTGAAATGGACCCCCACAGTATTGATATCGCACGTCACTATCCGCTGCAGAAAACACCGGACTATGTGTATAACCGCTGCTACGAAACAGCCAAAAAAATCTACACCCCGGCGGTTCACCCTCGTGAGCCTTACCTTACCGGTCGCAAGATGAGAACCAGCCCTTTCTATCTGCGGGAAGTCGGTCTGGGTGCTTACTTCATGGAGGCCGCGGGCTGGGAGCGTGCTCACGGTTATGCGGTCAACGAGTCCACCCTGCTGGCGAAATATCGCGACCGGATCCCGGTGCGGGAACACGAATGGGATGCCCGGCACTTCTGGGAGGTCTCCAACGCCGAACAGCTTGAGATGAGCGAATCCGTGGGCATGATCAATCTCTCACACTTCGCCATCTTTGACATTTCCGGTGAAAACGCAGAAGCACTGCTGGAATATCTTTCCGTTGCCAAAGTCGGCGGTACCACGCCCCACGGCAAAGGTGTCTACACTCATTTCCTTGACGAGCGCGGGGGTGTACGTTCCGACCTGACCATCATTCGGCGGGGTGCCCAAGTCTATCGGGTCGTCTGCGGCGGTGACACCGGCCACCGGGACTATTGCTGGATCACCCGTATGGCCCGGGAAAAGGGGCTGTGCAACATCCAGGTGCATGACCGCACGGACGAACTGGCGACCCTCGGCCTCTGGGGTCCCAAGGCCCGGGAGACATTGGCCCAGTTCGTTACCGACCCGGACCAATTGTCCGCGGACAATTTCCCGTTTGCCACCGCCCGGGAACTGAACATTCGAGGGGTCCCGGTCTGGGCCTTCCGGATTTCCTACGTCGGCGAGCAGGGCTGGGAGCTCTATTTCCCCTTCAGCTACGGTTTGAGAATCTGGGATCTGCTCTACGATGCGGGCGTTACGCCGGTGGGCATCGAAACCTACGCCAATACCCGTCGCCTGGAAAAAAGTCTGAGACTGCAAAACGTGGATCTGGAGACGGAATACAACCTTTACGAAGCCGGCCTGCAACGGCCCAAGGTCAAGGAAGCGGATTTCCACGGCAAGGCCGCGTATCTGGAGCAGCGGGAGTGGCCCCGGCAAGCGGCCTACCTGTGCACCATGACCATGACCGAGCACCGGGACGCCAACGGCATTCTCCGTTACCCGGTTGGCCAATGGCCGATTCTGGATCCACAAACCGGCGAAGTGCTGGTAGATAGTCACGGCCGCCGTTCCTACAACACCAGTGTGGCCTGGGGGCCTTCGGTGGGGAAAATCATCCTGCTCGGTTACATCCCCGCCGAGTACGCCCAGGAAGGCCGTGAGCTGACCCTGGAATACTTTCTGGAACACTACCCTGTCCGAATCGAAGCGGTGGGTTACCGGGCACTGTTTGATCCGGAAAATGAGCGCGTCAAACCCTGATCATTTATTGCACGATTTAGGTGCAACAGCTAATGTTCAGGTAGTGGTGGGCAGTATGGAAATTTCGGGTACTGGCCAGCGCAACTGGCCCAGGCAGGGCATAGGGGGTTGATTATGACCACTGAAATCGGCTCGCAAACAGACAGGCCTATCAAACAGCCCTACAGGGTCGGCTTCCTGCTGATCGACAACTTTACCCTGATTGCCCTTGCCACTGCCGTTGAACCCCTGCGCGTGGCCAACCAGATGGCCGGTACCGAACTCTACTCCTGGAAGCTGCTGACAGCCAACGGCGATTACGCCCGCGCCAGTGACGGCATCACCATGGTGCCGGATGCCTCCATTCAGGAAGAGAACAACTTTGATCTGGTCATCGTTGTTGCCGGTATTGACGTCACTCGCAGTTTTTCACGCCGGGAGGTTCAGTGGCTGAAACAGATGGCCCGGCGGCACGTGCTGCTGGGTGCTGTCTGCACCGGCCCCTATGTGCTGGCCAGTGCCGGGCTACTCGACGGCTACGCCTGCAGTGCGCACTGGGAATGTCTGGAAGCCATGCAGGAACACTTTCCGAGAGTACAGACCAACAACCATCTGTTTACGGTCGAGCGTGAGCGCATGACCTGCACCGGTGGCACCGTGCCAATGCACATGATGCTCAGTTTCCTGGCGCGACGGCACGGCCAGGAACTCAGCAATGCCATCTCCCACATGTTTGTCTGCGACCGGGTCCGGGAGGAGACGGAACAGCAGCCCATGCCGATGCATCCGGGGCTGGCCCGTGCGCAACCCAAGCTGGCGGAGGCTGCTCAACTGATGGAGTCCAATATTGAGGAGCCGATCGAACTTCAGGAACTGGCGACCCTGGCCGGCATATCACGCCGGCAACTTGAGCGACTGTTCCTGAAACACATGGGATGCACACCGTCTCGCTATTACCTCAGGGTGCGACTGAACCGGGCCCGCCGGCTGCTGAAGCAGACCTCCTGTTCCATCGTGGAGATTGCCTCTATGTGCGGCTTCGTTTCCGCCACCCATTTCAGCCGTTGCTATCGCAAAATCATGGGGCGCGCGCCCAAGTACGAACGGATGGCAGTTTTCACTCCGGCCAGGGCCGAAGGTCTGCTGACAGAGACCATGGGCGGTTTGCCCTCTTCATCCCTGCAAGCCCTGAAGCGGGCCCAGACTGAGCCCACCTACGGCACCTTTGAGAATTCCCCCAAACAGACGGTTTCAGGTTAACCCCACCACAAGGCCATTTTCGTCCAGGGCAATGTCCAGGGCAGCCGGGCGTCTCGGCAGCCCGGGCATGGTCATGATGTCGCCACAGACCGCCACCACAAACCCGGCTCCGGCTGCCAGGCGCACCTCCCTCACCGGTAGCATATGTCCGGACGGCGCACCCTTCACCGACGAATCCACCGAAAAGCTGTATTGGGTCTTGGCAATGCACACGGGAAGGTGGCCAAAGCCCAGGCTTTCGTATTCCTCGAGCTGTCGTTTGGCGACCGTTGTAAACTCCACGCTGCCGGCATGGTAGATACGGGTCGCAATGGTGCGAATCTTGTCCGCCAGGGGCAGGTTGTCTTCGTAGAGAAACTTCACCTCGGGTTTCCCCTGGTCCATCTGGTCGAGCACAGCCTGGGCGAGTTCCGTGGCACCTTCGCCACCGGTTGCCCAGTGATCGGCGGGCACTGCCCGCACGCCCAACTCCTCGCTAATGGACTGGACCAGCGCCATTTCCTCCTCGGTGTCACCCGGGAAACGGTTGATGCAAACCACCGGGTTCAGACCAAATTGCTGCAGATTGCGGATATGCCGCTCAAGATTCGCGGCCCCCTTGCGCAGCGCTGCCAGGTCGGGAATCCCCAGTTGGCTGCGGGGAATACCGCCCTGCATTTTGAGGGCCCGGATGGTGCACACCACCACGGCGGCATCCGGCCGCAGCCCGGTGTGGCGGCACTTGATATCAATGAACTTCTCCGCACCCAGATCGGCGCCGAAGCCGGCCTCGGTAACCACCACGTCATTCAGCGCCAGCGCAGCCCGGGTGGCCGTGACCGAATTGCACCCGTGGGCGATATTGGCAAAGGGCCCACCATGAATAAACACTGGATTGTGCTCTAGGCTCTGCACCAGGTTTGGCTGCAGGGCTTCTTTCAGCAGTACGGTGAGTGAACCCTCGACCCCCAGATCACGAACGGTCACCGGCGACATGTCCGAACGCCGTCCAACGATGATATTTCCCAGGCGCTGCTTCAGGTCCGCGCGGCCATCCGCCAGGCAAAGGATGGCCATGATTTCCGATGACACCGTGATATCGAACCCGGTCTCACGAGGCACGCCATGTGCCGTCCCGCCCAGGCCACAGACCATGTTTCGCAGAGACCGATCGGTTATATCCATGACTCTGCGCCAGCTTATGTAACGCGGATCCAGCCCGGCCTCATTGCCCCAGTGAATGTGGTTATCAATCAGTGACGCCAGCAGGTTATGAGCGCTGGTGATGGCGTGGAAGTCACCATTGAAATGCAGGTTGATGTCCTCCATTGGAATCACCTGGGCCCTGCCTCCGCCCGCAGCCCCGCCTTTCATGCCAAAGCAGGGCCCCAGGGACGGCTCCCGCAGACACACGGAGGAACGCACTCCCAGGCGGTTGAAGCCGTCGTTCAGCCCCACGCTGGTTGTGGTCTTGCCCTCTCCTGCCGGGGTTGGCGTAATGGCCGTCACCAGTACCAGCTTTCCACGGGGGGCCGATTCAGACGTATCGACATAGGCCATGTCCAGCTTTGCCTTGTAATGGCCAAAGGGCACCAGGCTCTCCGCCGGCAAACCGAAACGCTGCTGCGCCAGCAGAAGAATGGACTGGGGCTGAACCGAACGGGCAATCTCGATGTCCGGCGTGCCCGGCGGCGGGAAAGCCGCAGACGCCGGCGTCTCGGGTGTGAATTGATTGTACTGAAGACTCATGACACCGCCTCCCTTTTGTCGTCGACGGACCCGCTGTGTGCCCGAATCCATTGCGCTGA
>JAWWAT010000257.1:0-5519 GCA_033721635.1 Marinobacter sp.
CAGGCCGGCGAGGTTGAAGTTCTGCATTGGTGGACTGCTGGCGGTGAAGCCCGCGCCGCGGCCGCGCTCAAGGAAATGATGGAAGAGCAGGGGCACACCTGGAAAGACTTTGCCGTGGCTGGCGGTGGCGGTGAAGCGGCCATGACTGTGCTTAAGACCCGCGCTGTTTCTGGCAATCCCCCGGCCGCGGCCCAGATCAAGGGTCTGGACATCCGGGAATGGGCCAAGCTGGGCTTTCTCACCAGCCTGGACGATGTGGCCGAGGCCAACAACTGGGATCAGCTGATTCCGCCGGTTATTGCCGATGTCATGCAATACGAGGACAGCTTTGTTGCCGTGCCGGTGAACGTGCACCGGGTTAACTGGCTGTGGGCCAACCCGGAGGTACTTGAGAACGCCGGGGTTTCTGTGCCCAAGACTCTCGAAGAATTCTACGCTGCGGCCGAGAAGCTGAAGGCTGAGGGTGTTATCCCGTTGGCCCACGGTGGTCAGCCCTGGCAGGACGCAACGGTTTTCGAAGCCGTGGCTCTGGCAGTCATGGGGCCTGAAGACTTCGCCAGTGCCTTCGTTGAGCACGACATGGACGTGATCAACAGCGCACAGATGGAAGAAGTCTTCGCCGAGTTTGCCAAGGTGATGAGCTACGTGGACGACAATGCAGCCGGACGTGACTGGAACACCGCCACCGGAATGGTCATCCGAGGCGAAGCGGCCATGCAGATCATGGGCGACTGGGCCAAGGGGGAATTCACTGCTGCCGGCCTGACTCCCGGCCAGGATTACATCTGTGCTCCGGCCCCAGGCACTGGGGGCCAGTTCACCTTTAACGTGGACTCGTTCGCCATGTTTAGTCTCAGCGATGAGGACAACACCAGGGCGCAGAAAGACCTGGCTCGCACGATCATGGAGCCGGAGTTCCAGACCGTGTTCAACAAGGCCAAGGGCTCGATCCCGGTCCGTACCGACATGGACATGTCCGGCTTTGATACCTGTGCACAGGCCTCCATGGACACGTTCAAAAGCAGTGCTGACGACGGCGGCCTGGTGCCCAGCTTTGCCCACGGCCTGGCTACCACCAGTTACGTGCAGGGCCAGATCTTTGACGTTGTCACCAACTTCGTGAATTCCGATAACAAGGATCCGGTCCGGGCCACTGACCAGCTGGCAGCCGCCATCCAGGCCGCACTCTGATCCGGTAGGGGCCACCCGTTCGGGTGGCCCCCGATCCCCTCGGGAGACTCATCATGGAACACACTCAACGCCAACCCGCCAGGTTGGCCAGGGCGCCGTCACGCTTTCTGGACGCGTTGCAGCGCTGGCTGCCAAAGCTGGTGGTGGCACCCACATTTGTCCTTATCGGTGTTGGCATATACGGCTACATGCTCTGGACCGGTGTGCTGTCGTTCACCAGCTCCAGCTTCCTGCCGGTGTATGATTTTGTTGGCTTCGATCAGTACGCCAAGTTGATGGCCAACGACCGCTGGCTGACTGCCTCTATCAATCTGGGCATCTTTGGCGGTCTTTTCATTCTCAGTTGCCTGGTTATTGGCGTGATACTGGCGATTTTCCTGGATCAGCGGATTCGCCAGGAAGGTGCTATCCGTACCATCTATCTCTACCCCATGGCCCTGTCGATGATTGTCACCGGCACCGTCTGGAAATGGATCCTCAATCCCAGCCTCGGGCTGGAAAAGCTGATGCACGACTGGGGCTGGACCTCGTTCAGCTTCGACTGGCTGGTCAGCTCGGACATGGCTATCTATACCATCGTGATGGCCGCCGTCTGGCAGGCCTCCGGGTTTGTCATGGCCCTGTTTCTGGCGGGGCTACGCGGTGTGGATTCCTCCATCATCCGGGCCGCCCGGGTTGATGGCGCCAGCCTGCCGCTGATCTACTGGAAAATCATCCTGCCGTCCCTGCGACCGGTGTTTTTCAGCGCCGTGATGGTTCTGGCCCACATCGCCATCAAGAGTTTTGACCTGGTGATGGCCATGACCGCAGGCGGCCCCGGTTATTCCACCGACCTGCCTGCTGTGTTCATGTACGCCCACACCTTCACTCGCGGCCAGATGGGCCTGGGTTCTGCCAGCGCCATGCTGATGCTGGGTGCCATTCTGGCTCTTATCGTGCCTTACCTGTATTCAGAACTGAGGGAGAAGCGCCATGACTGACGTGGTTCGCACCGGCTTTCGTCCCAGCCGCGTGGCCATCTACGGGCTTTTGCTCCTGGCCGCCCTGGTTTACCTGATTCCGCTGTTCATCATGCTGGTGACCAGCTTCAAGACACCCATGGACATCCGAACCGGTAACCTGATGGCCCTGCCCACGGACTGGACCACTGTTGGCTGGACCAAGGCCTGGTCCGAGGCCTGCACCGGGGTTCAGTGTGAGGGGATCAGCGGGTATTTCTGGAACTCGTTTAAGATGACCGTGCCCGCGGTATTGATTTCCACGCTGCTGGGAGCCTTCAACGGCTACGTGCTTTCCAAGTGGAAGTTCAAGGGCTCTGACCTGTTCTTTGGCATGCTGCTGTTCGGCTGCTTCGTGCCGTTTCAGGTGGTTCTGTTACCTATGGCAGCCACCCTGGGAAAACTTGGCCTGGCCAATACCACCAGCGGCCTGGTGCTGGTGCACGTGATCTATGGGGTTGCTTTCACCACCCTGTTCTTCAGGAACTACTACGTGGCCATTCCTGACGCCCTGATCAAGGCAGCGCGCCTGGACGGGGCCGGGTTCTTTACCATCTTTTTTCGCATTTTGCTGCCCATGTCCACGCCCATATTCATGGTGTCGCTGATCTGGCAGTTCACCCAGATCTGGAACGATTTCCTGTTTGGTGTGGTTTTCGCCAGCGGTGACAGCCAGCCCATCACTGTGGCCCTGAATAACCTGGTCAACACCAGTACCGGGGTGAAGGAATACAACGTGGATATGGCGGCAGCCATGATCGCGGCGTTGCCCACACTGGTGGTCTACATCGTTGCCGGCAAATATTTCATCCGGGGCCTGACCGCCGGATCTGTGAAAGGTTGATCTGAGAGGATAACAACAATGTCTCAACTGGAACTGCGGAGCATCCGCAAAACCTATCCTGGCGTGGCCGAGGAGACCCTCAAGGGGATCGACATCGACATCGCCTCCGGTGAATTCATCATTCTTGTGGGCCCATCCGGCTGTGGTAAATCCACCCTGATGAACACCATCGCCGGCCTGGAAAGCATCACCGATGGATCGATAGTCCTGGACGGCAAGGATATCTCCAGCATGGAGCCCAAGGACCGGGACATCGCCATGGTGTTCCAGTCCTACGCACTGTACCCGACCATGTCCGTGCGCGAGAACATCGCATTCGGCCTGAAGATACGCGGTCTGCCGAAGCACGAGATTGATGAAGAAGTAGAGCGGGTGGCCGATTTACTGCAAATCTCCCAGCTGCTGAACAAGAAGCCGGCAAACCTGTCTGGTGGCCAGCAGCAGCGGGTCGCCATGGGGCGTGCCCTGGCCCGGCGGCCGCGCATTTACCTGTTTGACGAGCCGCTTTCCAACCTGGACGCCAAGCTGCGGGTGGAGATGCGTACCGAGATCAAGAAGCTGCACCAGCGCCTGAAAACGACCATCGTGTACGTGACTCACGACCAGATTGAGGCCATGACCCTGGCGGATCGAATTGCCGTGCTCAAGGACGGCGAGCTGCAGCAGCTGGGCACTCCAAAAGAGGTCTATAACACCCCTGCCAATCTGTTTGTCGCCGGTTTCATGGGGTCGCCCGCCATGAGCTTTGTGACGGTGACAGTGGCCCAGGGAGAACAGGGGCTTTACGCCGAGGTGCGGGGAAACAATGGCGACACCCTCAGGCTTCCCGTGCCGGATTACCTGGCCAACCGAGTTGGGAAAAAGGTGATTCTCGGTATCCGACCGGAGCACATCACCCAGCCCCAGGATCAGAAGAACGACCAGTCTCTGGTGGCGAAGGGCGAGTTCATCATTGAAGTGACCGAGCCCACCGGACCGGATGTGATCGCTCTGATCCAGCTGAACGATACCAACGTTCATTGCCGGATCGATCCGGAACACCCGGTGACCTGGGGCGAGACTGCCGAGCTGATGTTCGATATGAAAAAGGTCGTGTTCTTCGATCCGGACACTGAAAAGCGGATCGCCCCACACTGACTGCGTCTCGGTCTTACAGCTGCTCCAGGTTCGCCAGCAGGTCCCCGGCGCGCTGGAGCAGCGCCTCCCGCCGCTCCGGCTTCTGCTTGTCCCAGTTCCGGTACATCATGCCCATCCGGGGATTGTTGGCAAAGTCGTCCCGGTGCCGGTCAATGAAGTGCCAGTACAGGGCATTGAACGGGCAGGCGTCCTCTTCGGTGGCCTTGTTCACCTTGTAGTGGCAGTTGGCGCAGTGGTCCGACATGCGTTGGATGTACTTGCCGCTGGCGGCGTAGGGCTTGGAGCCAAGATAACCGCCGTCGGCGTGCATCACCATGCCCAGCACGTTGGGCAGTTCCACCCAGTCATAGGCATCGGCGTAGACCGCCAGGTACCAGTCGCAGATCTCCTCCGGTTTGATTCCTGCCAGCAGCGCGAAGTTGCCGGTAACCATCAGGCGCTGAATGTGGTGGGCGTACGCGTTGCGGCGGGTGGCATCAATGGCCTTGTGCATGCACCGCATTTTCGTGTCACCGGTCCAGTAGAACCAGGGCAGGGCGCGGGTGTTGCCCAGGCGATTCTCCTGCGCATATTCCGGCATGTTCATCCAGTAGATTCCTCGCACAAACTCCCGCCAACCCAGGATCTGCCGGATAAAGCCCTCCACCGCGTTGATGGGTGCCCGTCCCGAATACCAGGCCTGGGCCGCCGCCTCGCAAACCGCCACCGGATCCAGCAGTCCGGAGTTGATGTAGGGCGACAGGATGGAATGGAACAGCCAGTCCTCGGTGTCGGAAATGGCGTCCTGATAATCGCCGAAGCAGGGCAGGGCATAGTCGATGAAGTGCTCAAGCGCCGCCTGCGCGTCCTCCCCCGTTACGGCGAAGTGGAAGTCGTCGGTGGTGCCGAAATGATCGGCAAGATGCTCGTCCACCAGCGCGATCACCTCCCGGGTGATGGTATCCGGTTCTACCCGAAAGGTCGCCGGCGCTGGCGGTTTGCCCGTCCACTTCTTCCGGTTGTCCGCATCAAAATTCCACTGTCCGCCCTCCGGTTCGCCTTCGGCGGTCATCAATAATCCGGTCTTGCGTCGCATCTCCCGGTAGAAGAATTCCATCCGTAATTGCTTCCGGCCCTCGGCCCAGTCGGCAAACTCCTGTTTGGTGGCAATGAACCGTGTATCCGGTCGGATCTCCACCGGCACCCCAAGGCGTTCATGCCAGCCACTGATCTGTTCGTGCAGGCGCCATTCGCCACACTCGGTGGTGATTACTTTTTCCCCGTCGATCCGTTTCAGCTGCTCGCCAACCACCGCTTCGAGGCTCTGGTGCTCGTTGTCCGGGTGATACGCCTGGTAGTGCACCTGCCAG
>JAWWAT010000258.1:0-5518 GCA_033721635.1 Marinobacter sp.
AGCAAGCCAGAAGACAGAAATACCAAGCCCCGAGAGCCGTTCCAGCTGGCTGCGGGAATTGCCATCGACCCAGGCCACCACCAGGTCCGGTGCCAGCGAAACAATGGCTTCGAGATCCAGACGATTGCTGTCGCCCACCTGAGGTAGATCGACAGCTTCTAGCGGATAATCGCTCCAGGCACTTACGGCCACCACCTTGTCACCGGCACCGGCGGAGAACAGCAGCTCGGTGGCGCCTGGCGAGAGGGAGACAACACGCTGAGCCGGCTCAGCCAGGCATACCTTACTGTCCAGTGCGTCCCGTGCGCAGAGTCCCTCGGCCTGCGCCAACGAGGGCACAAGCAGAGACAGTAGACACAGTGCAGCGAACCAGAGGTGCCTCATAGAGGGCGGAAGCCTCTCAGATCGGTGAATTTACTGCCTGAAATCATAGCGCACCGTTGCCATAAAGGTTCGGCCGGCGGCGATGAAATCGGTATTGTCGAAACGTTTTGCTGTGGCGTACTCATTATCCAATACGTTATCCACGGTAACCGATGCCCGCCAACCAGGCGCCAGAATTTTGCTCGCTCTCAGGTCCCAGACACCGAACCCGGGAATGCGCTCGCGACCGATTCCGAACAGATCCTCGTACCGGTGGCTCTCAGCACGGACCGTTGTCCCAAAGCTCCAGGTATTGATCTCTTTGTCCAGGTCCAGGCGAATGGAGCGCTCTGCCCGTCGTGCCAGTTGTTGTCCGGTTTCCTTGTCTTCGAAGTCCCCAACGGAGGTCACCGCTTTCAAATACCAGCCATCCTGCTGCCAGCCCGTGCTTAGCTCAACCCCCCGAAGACGGGCTTCAGGGACACTCGTGGCCTGATTCTGCGTTGGCAGGGAAAGGTCTTCGACATCGCTCCGGTAGACAGCCAGATCCCAGAACCAGTTAACGTAACGACCTTCAATGCCAGTCTCATAGCTCGTCGCTTCCTCGGGTTCAAGATCAGGATTGCCAAAGCCCGGGAAGTACAGATCATTGAATGACGGGGCTTTGAAAGAGGTTCCCGCATTGGCGCGAACACGATGATGTGCGTCAAGTTTGTAACCAACGGCAGCGCCCCAGGTCTCTTCTGTGCCGTAGGCCTCGTTATCATCACTGCGCAGACTGAAGTGGAGATCGGTGCGACCAAAATTCAGCAGCGCCTGGCCAAAGTAAGCTTCGTTGGAGCGGCTGCTCTCCTCATAGGCAGTCGTGCTTTCAACTTTATCCACCAGATACTCGGCACCGAGTACGAATTCATGGGTGCCCGCTGTCAGCCAGTTCTCGATGCGCGAGCTACGTGTACGGGTGTTGAAGATTCCCGGAAAAGCACTGAAGTCCTCCAGTTCGTCACGCGAATCTGCCAGGTGTAGCGATGCTCGCCAGTTGGCGGTAACCGGAACCTCAACATTGGCGCCGGCGGTCTGGAAGCGAAAATCTTCCTCGCCGCCCTCGTATTCGGTGTGGCCCTTGGCACTCAGGAAGCTGAACCCTGCCGTTACGCCGTTATCAAAAGTATGCGTGGCACTGGCAACGCCCGAGGTGTTGTCGTAACCCTTGTCGTCTCCGCCTTCTATGACAGGTGCCCCGTCCGTGCGGAAGTAGTTGGCACCGATTGTCACACGGGTCTGGTCAGTCACCGAAGAAAAGCCGCCGCCGTATTGCTGGCTATCGAAATTGCCAGCGCCTGCTTCGACCCAGCCGCGATTTCCCGGGGATCTGGGCAATGTAAACGCCTGGACAACACCACCGACGGCGTCGGCACCATACAGGCTGCTGCGGCTGCCGCGAACGATTTCCACCCGATTCACCAATTGCGGGGGCAAAAACTGCCAGGCCGGGCCGCCAACCGTCGCGGAGCGGATTCTTACCCCATCCACAAGCAGTACGGTCGCATCAGAGGCGTGACCGCGCATGAACACACCTGTCTGCTTCCCAAAAGATCCGTTCTGGGAGACCGTCACGCCCGGCTGAGACTCGATAAGTTCACGAAATTCCGTGGGTTGCTGTCGCCGTATGTCTTCCTCATCGACAACGGTAACCGAAGACAGGCTCTCACCAACGGTCTTCGGTCCCAGGGTCGCGGTAACCACGATGGGATCCAGGGCTTCGGACTCAGTGGCAGACTGGGCCGAGACGGCCAATGGCAGGGCGGCCAGGGAAACGCCGGCCAGTAACACAGGGTATTGAATTCTGAACATGAAGCTTGCTCCGCACTCCGCGCGCACCCGCACGGGAATCAGGGTTTTGTTGCGGAACAGGTAAGCAGGGCAGGCGGTAAACAGGTGTCGGGAAAGCGGAACCGGCATATCACCCACCCAGGTCGCCCACCGCAACATCGGGTGTTTTTCCAGGCCGGTCTCCGGGCTGGCAGGCGGAGCCTTTGGCTCCCGGGCAATCACCTTCCCATGTCTGGCTGACACAGTGGCGCACAGATTGCCGTTGTCCTGCTTACCGTTGCGGGGGCAGCATCGGACTTGCACTGGTATGCACCAGGCTCACCGATTTCCCGTTTCACCCGTCGCGCTTTGCGACGGACACCTGAAAAAAGTGTGGCAAGGCTAGCAACACCCGGGGAAGCGGTCAATGAGATCCGTCAAAGGTCGACATGGCCGCAGGCCTCTGCCACTGCTATATTCCATGACTGAAAATCACTTTTCTTCGCCAGAACCGGGAGTTTTATGCAGGCCGAGCTCATCGACATCCGCAATCACATGGCCCAATACCCGCCGTTTGACGAGATGGCCGAGGAGCTGCTCGACAGAGTGGTCAGCGAAATAGAGGTTGTCTACTTCAAGGCCGGCACCCAGATCCTGGAACTGGGTGACCCGAGTAGCTGGCTGTATTACGTGCGCAGTGGCGCCGTCGAGATCTATCGGCGCACCGGGGAGCTGTACAACCGGATCAGCGAGGGCGAGGTCTTCGGCCAGTTTGGCCTGCTGATGAACCGGAAAGTGCGCTTCCCCGCCAAAGCCCTCGAAGACGTCCTGCTCTACAAGATTCCTTACGATACGTTCCAGTACCTCTGGGAAAACGACGACAACTTCGCCGATTTCGTTGAGATCGAGGACCGAAGCCGCCTGCGATCTGCCGTTTCCCGCCGCGAAAAATCCAACCAGCTGATGACCTCCAAGGTCACCCGGCTGATTTCCCGGGAGCCGGTGTCCGCACCCCACACCGTCCGCCTGCAGGAAGCCGCACGGATCATGACCGAACACGGCGTCTCGGCACTGTTGCTGATGGACGAGGAGGGCGAAAAGCCCTTGCTCAAGGGCATCATCACCGACCGGGACCTGCGCACCCGGGCCCTCAGCGAGGCCCTGGCCTCCGAAACCCCGATCAGCGAGATCATGTCGGAGGACCTGATCACCATCCGCTCGAACATGTTCATCTTCGAGGCCATGCTCACCATGCTGCACAACAATGTGCACCACCTGCCGGTGATGGATCGGGATGAGGTCCGCGGCGTTATTGCGCTGTCTGACATCGTGAAGTACGAGAGCCAGAGCAGCCTGTACCTGGTCAGCAACATCTACCACCAGCATGATGTCAAAGGCCTCAAGAAGATCAGCCTGGACGTGCGGGACAGCTTCGTTCGTATGGTGAACGAGGATGCCAACTCCCACATGATTGGCAGCGCCATGGCGGGCATCGGGCGAAGCTTTACCCAACGCCTGCTGGCACTGGGCGAAGAGAAACTGGGGCCGCCACCCGTGCCCTACTGCTTTATGGCCCTGGGCTCCATGGCGCGGGACGAGCAGTTGGTGGTCACGGACCAGGATAACGCCATGATCCTGGACGACAGCTTTGTGCCCGAGGAGCACGATGAATACTTCCTGGCCCTGGCGAAATTTGTCAGCGATGGCCTTGCCGAGTGCGGCTACACCTACTGCACCGGCGACATCATGGCCACCAACCAGAAATGGCGGCAGCCACTGCGGGTCTGGAAGGACTACTTCACCGACTGGATTGATAACCCGAAGGCCGAAGCCTTGCTCAACAGCAATATCTTCTTCGATCTGGATGGCATCTACGGGGAGACCGACTTTGCCGAACAGCTCAAGACACTGGTGGCTGACAAGGCCAGCAACAGCCAGCGGTTCCTGGCAATGCTGGCCCGCAACGCCCTGAACCGCACGCCCCCGATCGGCTTTTTCCGAACGTTCGTGCTGGAAGAAGATGGCAAGCAGCAGAAGACCTTCAACCTGAAACGTCGCGGGACAGCGCCCCTGTCGGATCTGATCCGGGTTCACGCCCTGGCCTGCGGCTCCCGCGCACAGAACTCGTTCGAGCGCCTGAAAGCCATCGGCAACACCAAGCTCCTGTTGGATGACGATCTGGGCAACCTGCGGGATGCCCTGGAGTTCATATCCATCGTTCGCATCCGGCACCAGGCACTGGCCATCGAGGCCGACCGGCAGCCGGACAACAACGTGCGGCCCGAAGACCTTTCACCGTTTGAGCGCAGCCATCTCAAGGACGCCTTCCAGGTGGTCAGCGGTGCCCAGAAGTTCCTGAAATTCCGGTATCACGCCGGGGTGGCCCGTAATGTCTAGTGAGGAGCAGGCCGAGAATTCCGTGACACGCCTGCCATGGCCCGAGCAATTCGAGGCCCTGGCGGAGCAGAGCAAGTCCCCGATTCTTAAAGCCTATTACGAGAGTGGGTGTGTGTCGCCGGAGACGCCTTTATCCGAGGTGCCCTTTGTCGCGCTCGATTTCGAGACCACCGGGCTGGACGCCAATCAGCATTCGATTGTCAGTATTGGTCTGGTGCCGTTTACGCTCGACGGGATCCAGCTGGGCAAAGCCCGCCACTGGATCGTGCGGCCCAAGCTCCCGCTACACCAGACCTCGATCACTATCCACGGCATTACCCACAGTGATATCGACCAGGCCCCGGATATGAACGATATCCTGAAGGACCTGTTTGCCAGTCTGAACGGGCGTATCCCCGTGGTTCACTACCGCAACATCGAGAGATCGTTCTTCGACGTTGCCCTGCAATGGCGCCTGGGGGAAGGCATCCGGTTTCCGTTGATCGATACCATGGCCATAGAAGCGCATCTGCACCCAGACCGAAACCCGTCACGCTGGAAAAGACTGTTGGGCAAACAACCCGTATCCATTCGACTGGCTGACAGCCGGCTGCGTTATGGGCTGCCTCACTATGCCGCCCATAACGCTCTGATTGATG
This sequence comes from Marinobacter sp., assembly GCA_033721635.1. GTDB lineage: Bacteria > Pseudomonadota > Gammaproteobacteria > Pseudomonadales > Oleiphilaceae > Marinobacter. The sequence goes on from JAWWAT010000258.1 coordinate 5,211, forward strand.
CGGTTGCCACCGCCGAATTGCTGCAAGCGCAGGTATTGCACCATTTCAGCCGGGAGACCCGGATAGGGGATCTCTGGTTGTAGTCTGAGAGTGATTGTCGGATTACGCTTCGCTAATCCGACCTACCAGCTTCATGGCGTTATTGACTTGCCATGTCGGTCTGCGGTTTGACGTCGTCAATCCATTTGCCATAGCCGGCCTCTTCCATCTTTTCCAGTGGGATAAAGTCCATTGCCGCGGAGTTCATGCAGTAGCGCAGCCCGGTTGGCGCCGGACCATCGTTGAAGACATGGCCCAGGTGGGAATCC
>JAWWAT010000259.1:0-5504 GCA_033721635.1 Marinobacter sp.
GGGGCCACAGAAGGCAAACACGATGAACGGCAGGGCGGCACCCAGGGCATAACCTGCCAGTGCGAGCGGACCGACCAGTGCGCCTACTTCGGGCGGGGCAAACAGGATCCAGCCGCCCATGCCAGAGGCGAGGAAAGAAAGTCCCAGCGCCCGGGCGCCCTGGCTGTTTCGGGCCGTTACGTAATCATCCAGGCCACCGTCTGCGAGACGTGCCCTGAGCCCTAGCCAGGCAAACAGGATCATAGCGACTGCAATCGCCGCGAGAGTGGTATAAAACATCGAAAGGGTCTCCGCCGGTCATCAAGCGGGCCATAGTGCCACAACCGGGGAACGGGGGCGAGATCAGGCGCCTTCGGCGACCTCGGGCGTGAACAACCTGTAAAGGTTTCGGCCGTCCTGCTTGGCCCTGTACATAGCGATATCGGCCCCTTGCAGAAGCTCAGATGCAGTCGTGCCATCCTGGGGATAAAGGCTTACGCCAATGCTCGAACCTACTGTGAGGGCTTCGCCATCAATGCAGTAGGGCTCCTGGTTTGTGGCAATCAGGCGTTCCGCAACCCGATAGGCATCCTCAGCCTGTTCCAGGTCGGGCAGCAGAGCAATAAATTCGTCCCCGCCCAGCCGGGCAAGGGTATCGTCTTCACGCAGACAGCTCTGTACGCGACCTGTGAACTGGAGCAGCAGCTCATCGCCTGCTGCGTGTCCGAGCCGGTCGTTCACGTCTTTGAAGTAATCCAGGTCCATGAACATAACGGCCAGAAGAGAGGATCGTCGGTGGGCATGGCGGATGGCGTGTTCCAGGCGATCCTCCAGCAAACGGCGGTTCGGAATACCGGTAAGCGCGTCGTAGTAAGCAAGTTGTCGGATCTGCTCTTCGTTTTTACGGTTCTGGGTGATGTCGGTGAACAGGCCAGCGTAGTGGGTGGTTTTACCCTCGTTGTCAGTAATGGCGGTAATGGTCAGCAACTCGAGGTAGAGTTCTCCGGTTTTGCGACGGTTCCAGATTTCGCCACGCCAATAGCCATGGGTGATCAGAGAGCTCCACATTCGCTGGTAGAATTCGCTGTCGTGTCGGCCAGACGAGAGAATCTGGGGCGTTTTGCCGATCACCTCGTCCTGGCTGTAGCCGGTCAGGAGCGTGAATGCCGGGTTAACGAACTCAATGTTCACGTTCTTGTCCGTCACCATGATGCCCTCGAATGAGGACTCGATCACTCGCTCTGCCAACTGGAGGGTCTTGCGTGATTGGGCCAGGGCCCGGTCTCTCTGCTCAAGGGCCTCACGCAAATCGTCCAGGTACATCTGCTCCGCGCCAGCGAGCATATCGTTGTAGCCAATCAGGCCGGTAACCTCATCCTGGTCATTGATAACTGCCAGATGGCGAATCCGATGGTTGATCAGCAGGTCCCTGGCGTGAATCAACGGGTCCGACTCGCTGACCGTTAGAAGAGGCCGGGTGGCGAGGTCGGAAGCCAATGCGTTGCCAGTGTTGCGTGCAATCAGGCGAACAATATCCCGTTCGGTGAGGATGCCGAGCCCCTCGTCGTGGCAATTCACAACGACAGCATCTGCCTGATGCTGGTGCATGATTGCAGCAACTTCAGAAAGTGGCAGCTTGCCGTCGGTGACCAGCGGGGGGTGGGGGATCGCGGTACTCACTTCCCGCAGGCGCAGGTAGGGTTCCAGCCCCTGATTCAGTGCAAGGTCAGTCTGGGAAAGAATGCCGGTCGGGGTGCCGGAATCATCGACGACCAGAAAATGGCGTTTGCCGGTTTCCCGGAAACGCAGCGCTGCTTCCCCGGCATCCATGTCGTAGGGAAGGGTCATTACCGGAGAACTCATCACCGAACTGACTGGCCGCTCAAAACTTTCCGGCCTGGAAAAATCGACGGTCAGGGCGTCCCGCTCGGTCCAGATTCCGATCACCATGTCATTTTCGTAGACCAGAATCGAACTGACCGAATTTTCAGCCATCCGCGCAGCCGCATCCGCGATTGACGTCTGCGGCGGACAGCGCAGCAGAAGACCGCTGTGCATGATGCGGGATATCGGTAGCGGCCGCCCCATGGATTCTCCTGACTTTTGTCTTGTTTTTAATTGGGCGTCTTGTTTTTGCGCCAGACGCTTAGCGCCAGGTTTAATCTTTAGCAGCATCTGCTGCCTTAACCTTTACGTAGCTACCCGGCGCATTTTCAAGCGCTGGCAGTTTCCCTTCCCCAGGTACCCGAGCCGGTACGTCGCCATCGGAATAGCGCGCAATCCACTCAAGCCAGTAGGGCCACCAGGATCCAGGATGATGCTCGGATTTTTCGAACCAGGCGTCTGCGTCCGGCACCAGTGCGTCGTTGGTCCAGTAGCCGTACTTTTCCTTGTAGGGCGGGTTGATGACGCCGGCGATGTGGCCCGAGCCCGAGAGCACAAAGCGGACATCACCGCCGTGGGCCAGGGCGCCTTTATAGGTGGTTTTCCATTTGGCGATATGATCCTGTCTGGCGGACAGGAAAAAAGAGGGTACATCGATTTCAGACAGGTTGATGGACTCGCCGAGCAGGCTCAGGGAGTCTGGCTGTACCAGACGATTGTTCAGGTACATCTGGCGCAGATAGTAACTGTGCATGCGGGCGGGCAGATTGGTGCCATCGGTGTTCCAGTACAGCAGGTCAAACGCCGCAGGCTTCTCGCCTTTGAGGTAGTTATTGGTCCAGAACGACCAGAACAACTCGTTTTCCCGCAGCAGATTGAAGGTGAACGCCATGGCTCGGCCATCCAGATAGCCCTTGCGTTCGAGCATTCTTTCGATGCCGCGGATCGAATGATCGTTGATAAACACCCCGATTCCGCCTGGGTCCGAGAAATCCAGCAGGGTGGTCAGATAGGTGGCGCTCGTGACCGGATGACGGCCTTTTTTCTTCAGCCAGGCCAGCGTTGAGCCCAGCAGAGTGCCACCGATGCAATAACCGATTACATTCATCTGCTCTTCGCCGGTGGCCTCGGTGACGGCATCCATGGCAGCCAGTGGCCCCAGCTCCATGTAATCTTCCCAGCCTTTGTCGCGCATGGAAGGCCCAGGATTTCGCCAGGAAATAATGAATACGGTCTGCCCCTGGTTCACCAGCCACTGGATAAACGAGTTCCGGGCGGTCAGATCCAGGATGTAAAACTTGTTGATCCAGGGCGGCACAATCAGCAGCGGGCGTTTGCTGACGGTTTCGGTTGTCGGCGAGTACTGAATCAACTGCATCAGTTCATTCTGGTACACCACCTTGCCCGGGGTGGTTGCCAGGTTACGTCCCACCTCAAAAGCGGAGCGATCGGTCATGCCGACATTGAACAGGGACGGGTTCTGGCGCAGATCCTCGATCAGCTGCCGGCCACCGTCGATCAGGTTCATCCCTTTACGTTCCCAGGTAATCCTCAGCACTTCCGGGTTCGTGGCAGGGAAGTTCGACGGTGACAGCGCGCTGGTCAGTTGCCGGGCGTAGAACAGCATCTGATCCCGCCCTGCCGGAGGAACCCCTTCCATTCCGGCAGCCCAGTTCAGGAACGTGCGGGAGTTGATCAGGTAGGCCTGGTGGAGAACGTCAAAAGGCAGGTTTTTGTGCCAGTCCTCGGCCTGGAAGCGCCGGTCGTCGGGTTCTGGTTCGACAACAGGCTGTTTGTCCTTGCCTACCAGCCGGGCGAGGGTGTAATACCCCAGCGCAGCATGCTTGCGAGCCAGATCCAGCTCCGCACCGGCGAACCGGAGTGGATGGAGTAGCAGGTCTTCAGCCATTGTCCGGTAGGCATCAGACATTTCTGTCATCGTGGAGAGAGTGGCATCATCCAGGACGCCAGCATCCCCCAGCAATTTTTCCAGTTGCTGCTGCCCCTGACGGACGTTGGTTTCGAAGCCGTTAACGAGCTGACCAACAGCTTTCCCGAGCGTATCCAGGCCGAACATGACTATTCCTTATTTGGCAGCTTTCGGGCTGGCTTTGGTGGTTTCTTCCGGTGTTTTCTCGAACACCTTCTGAATTTGCTCCCGGCTTTCGTTAAAATAATCCTGCCAGGCTTTCCAGTCGGCCGTGAATTGCTCACTCAGGGATTTCAGGGTCTCCGCCTGATCCCCGGTCAGACTTTTCAGGCCTTCCAGATCACGGACTTCTGACACTCTTTTGGCCTGCTCCATGGTGACATCGGCATAACGGCGGAAGGCGTTCATTTGCATTTCCGCGGCCTTGCCCACCTGCTCAAACAGGGTCTCGTTGAGGCGCGTTGCTTTCTCGAAAAGTTCAGTGTTCATAGTCACAGCTCCTTTGCATACAGGTTTGATGGATCTCTATTTTGCCTCACCCTCGGTGACGCAATTTTGACAAGCATCAATCCCGGGTTCGGCTTATGCTTTACTGTAGGAATATGTAATTCCCGGCAAGGCAGGAGGCGCCACATGACTGACCGGAAATCCGAACTGGAAACACTGAGGGCAGACCTGACGGCCAGGCTTTCCCGTTATGAAGCGCACCAACACCGGGAGGATGGTGCGCTTGACAAGGATTTCGAGGAGCAGGCTACCCAGACCCAGAATGACGAGGTAGTCGACTCGCTTGAAACGGAAACCCGCTCTGAACTCGCCCAGATTGAGCACGCCCTGGCGCGGATCGACAATGGTGTTGGGGACCAATGCGAATCCTGCGGTGAGGCAATCGACCCCCGGCGCCTTCAGGTGCTGCCCTATACCACGGTTTGCGTGGACTGTGCCGAAGACTGACTGACATTATGGATCCAGGAACGGAAGCCGGGGCCGGCTCACTGGTATTCCAGACCCGGGGCCTCACGAAAACCTATGATCAGGGCGAGGTTCAGGTTCACGCGCTCCGTGGGGTGGACCTGGATCTCTATGGCGGCGAACTGGTCGTCATGCTGGGTGCTTCGGGTTCAGGCAAATCCACACTTCTGAACATTCTTGGCGGGCTGGATGTGCCATCGTCCGGTGAGGTTCGGTATCGGGATATTGACCTCAGTGCAGCCGGAGACCGCGAACTGACCCGTTACCGCCGTGAGCATGTTGGTTTCGTATTCCAATTTTACAATCTCATTCCAAGTCTGACCGCGCGGGAAAATGTTGCTGCAGTCACCGAGATTGCGTCCGATCCGATGTCTCCCGAAGAGGCTCTTGAGCTGGTTGGATTGAAGAGCCGTATCGACCATTTTCCCGCGCAGCTTTCCGGGGGCGAACAGCAACGGGTTGCCATCGCAAGAGCCATTGCCAAAAGACCGGAAGTACTTCTTTGCGATGAGCCGACCGGAGCTCTGGATTCGGCCACTGGCGTGCTGGTGCTCGAAGCGCTGGAAAAAGCCAACCGGGAGACCGGCACCACCACCGTTATTATCACCCACAATGCCTCAATTGCAGGCATGGGCGATCGTGTGATCACGCTCTCAGACGGCAATATCAGTGGTGAGCGTCATAATGAAAGTCGCCAGGACCCCCGGACTCTGTCCTGGTAACAGGGGCAAGTGGAAGA
>JAWWAT010000260.1:0-5501 GCA_033721635.1 Marinobacter sp.
ACTTGCCCATTTCGTGCGTTTACCATCACATTGTTGATATCGAGGATAAGGCCACACTGCGTGCGAGCTACGATTTCACTGAGAAAGCTCGCCTCGTCGAAATCACTCTGGTCAAACTCGATATAGGCACAGACATTCTCGATAGCGATCTGACGGCCGAGGTACTGTTGCATGCGGTCAATGTTGTTTACCGCATGCTGCAAACTGTCTGCGGTGTAAGGAATGGGTAGGAGATCACCGCCGTGAAAAAGCCTTCCACCGATCCTCGCCCAGGTAAAACACAGGTGATCCGACACGAGTATCGGATCTACCCGATCTACAAGGCGCTTCAGTTTCTTGAGGTAATCGTCAGGAACAGCCTCAACAGACCCCAGACCTGCCGAGGTGCCGTGCAGACTGATCGGAGTGCTGACCGAGACCTCCTGAAGAAGATCGACAGCGATCCCTGCGTCCGCGAAGAAATTTTCCGAGTGAACCTCAAGAAAATCGATCGAGGGTGCCTGCTCCAGAACGTCCTGGTAGTGCTCTGGTCGCAGCCCTACTCCAACATCGGTCCTTTTGAGTTCCCGCTGGCGTTGGCCCGTGCCCTGACGATTACTCATGGCGCTTAACCTTTGCTTTTCTCGGCAATGATTTTCAGAGCCGTTTCCTTGTCAAAGCCACCCAGATCTTCGCAGGTGCCCTTCTCGACAATCTTGTACTCACCCGGGTCGTTGGCGACCTTCGCCTGACCCGCACAGGAGTGTGTTCCTGCGAGGTTTGCGCAATCGTTACCGCCAACCGGTGAAATGCCGTAACACTTTTCCTTGCCACCAGCATGTGCCAGAGGAGCGGCCATGGCCCCCGCCAGGGCAGCGGCCAGTGCCGCGCTAAAAAGAAGCTTCTGGTTCATATCGATCACCCTCAAAGTTTGATAAAGGGTCCTCGTCCTCAAAGATCAAGGACCCCGCGGTTTGGTCAAATCACTGGCGGCGGGTTACAGCTCGGCTGCTTCCACGGTTTTGATCTCGGGCCAGATGTCGTTGGCATTGGCGATGAAACCGGGCACATCAGTGAGCCAACGCTTCTGCACGTCTTTGTTCAGGTTCAGGTAGAGCTTGTTATCGACAATCCGCCAGGCTTCGGGATCAACGTCGAACTTCTTCTCCATGGTTACGCCAAAGGCGCAGTAACCACCGTACTGAGGCGCATAGGCACTGGGGTCGGCACGGAACAGATCACGATTCTCTGCGCTGGAGAAATGGTAGATCGCGTTCTTGTAGGTAGCGGTGTATTCCGCAGAACCCTTGGTAGCTTCTGAATCGGAAAAGTAAGCCACAGGATCGTAGCCGCTGATGGCAACATCATTGGCGTCGGCATTCATGTCGATATCGGCAGCAAAAGCAACAGAGGCAGCGCTCATGGCAGCAACAGCAACGAAGGCACGAAGTTTGTTGAAACGAGTCATTGGGTATCTCCTTTGAATGAATGATGACTACGTTTGAAACAATAAGGCTTCGAGCGGTACTGAATGCGTACGATCGTTCAAACTTCTATGCCAATTATCTGGAGTGCTTATGGACAGGCTTTCTTACATTCTCGACCAGCTCAACGTGAACGCCGGCGTGTTCTTCCGGGGCCAGCTTTGCGGCCTCGCTTCCTTTGAAGAAGAAGGAACCGGTTACATTCATGTGCTCCGTTCCGGAGTGCTCGACATTATGGAAGCGAACCGGGAGAGAATTACGCTCACAGAACCAACCATGATTTTCTCGGTGCGCTCCCAGCCCCATCAGCTTTTTGGCGCCAGTAAGGAAGGTGCCGAGATGATTTGCGCCTCAATCAAGTTCCAGACTGGTTCTCGAAATCCTGTCCTGCAGGCGTTGCCCCCTTCAGTTGTACTTCCCCTATCTTCCGTTCAGGGCCTGGGCTCGTTCGTGGATGTGCTGTTCGCTGAAGCCGAAGCAGCCCAGGAGGGCCGGGAAGCGGTCATGAATCGACTCGTTGAGGTCATTTTCGTGAATGTGCTGCGGCATATTGTCTCCGAAGGGGAAACGCCCAAGGGAATGCTTTCAGCGCTGGCTGACCGTCAACTGAGCAAGGTGCTGAAGTGCATCGACAGCAATCTCAATGGAGACCTTTCTGTTGATAAGCTCGCTGAAGTGGCGACTATGTCCCGATCTACCTTCATTCAGCACTTCAAGAATGTGCTTGGCCTGGCACCAGGCGAATACGTTCAGAACGCTCGGATCTCCGCCGCGAAAAAGCTGATTCTGAAAGATAAGCCCATGTCGATAATCTGCTTTGAGGTGGGCTATGAGGACGGCTCTGGATTCTCCAGGGCCTTCAAAAAGAATACCGGTATGACACCGAGGGAATGGAAAAAGCTGAACAGCACAGCCGCCGAGGCTGAGAGCACCCTGGCTGAGGAAAACGCCAACGTGGCGTGATCGCTGTGCAAGAAAAAACGGGCAAGGATTCTGAATCCTTGCCCGTTTTTCTTTTGGTGCAGTGTTTACTTCAGAACAACCTGCCCGCGGATGACTTTTTGGCCACTGTATGGGCTACTGACGGACTGGCTATAATCGTCGATGTCTGACTTGCGGTCCGCCAGAGACGCGCTGGCGGAGGCGGAAATCAGGGCGATAGAGACAAGAAGTAGTGCTTTGGCTGTTACGTTTTTCATGATTGGTTTCTCCTGTGGTTGATGTCTACGAGAGAAATAGTAACCACCGGAGCCCCCCGACAAATGGACAGGCGTTCTAGTTAATGGGCCGATTGTCCAAACCGTGATTAACCACCGTCAGCGGTCCACAATCAAGTTCTCTGGCGGCCATGGCTTTAGCCCAACACGCCTTGGCCACTCGCTCGATAACGCTTCGAATCCAGATAATGCCAGGATCCCGATCGTGGCGGGTATGCCATGCGAGATAGAGATTGGTCGGCTCAACCTCAATTGGCAGACTGGTAATCGAAATACCAGCACAGAATTCGCAGTCACCGGTGATGACTTCCGGAATGGTTGCAACCAGATCCGAGTTCCGTAGCAGGTTCGGCACGGCAGAAAAGTGGTTCACCGTCACAGCAACGCGTCGTTCAAGACCACGGCGATTCAATGTATCGTCGACAACACCGTGAGCCTCGCCAGACATGGTTGCCAGCAGGTGCTGAGCATCCAGAAATGAATCCAGGTCGACCGGCCGACCACTGAGGTCATGGCCGCTTCTCATGGCCAGCACATAGCCGGTGTCGAAAAGCCACAGGCTTCTAAGGCTGTGATCATGCTGCTCGAAAAAACCGATTACAAAGTCGACGCTCGCTTCGCGCAGGTGGTTCGCGGCCGTGGCCGGCGAAAAAGGCACGGCGTGCAGATCAATCCCGGGCGCACTTTTCTGCAACTCGGAAACCAGGGGTTGCCAGACCATCTCGAGTATCAGATCAGTGACAGCAATCCGGAACGTGCGACGCGACTCGCTTGGCGAAAAGCGGGTGGAATTGACCGCGTTGGAAAGCTCGTGCAGGGGATTGCGGATCTGGTCCCAGAGACTTTGGGCGTAGGAGGTTGGCTCCACCTGCCGCCCCCGCTTCACAAACAACGGATCTTTCCAGGCCGTCCGCATTCGGGAAACCACGTTCGAAACCGCTGGCTGGGTCATACCGAGGCGATCCGCCGCTCGTGTGATTGAGCCTTCCGTCATGATGGCGCTGAACACGTGTAACAGGTTGAGTTCCTGGTTTTTCATGGTGCCTACCCCGTATTTGATGAGGACGTTAACGAGTGATCCTTACTGCTCAGACGTCCTGCAGACCTATCTGTTACTGAAACTAAGGAAGATTCGAAGCAGCTCCGTAATCCCGGTTTTCTGGACAATGCACTGGCTACGACCTAGGATAATGCATATACACTTAATCGGCAGGGGCCCATCATGTCAGAGCAGTCATTCGATCAGGAAACAACGCCACTCGATGTTGCCAGAACCTGCGCCGCGCTCTACTCCCGCGTTTTTTCCAGGCTGGTAACCCGTCACTACAACCATCACCTTTCCGATACCGGCCTAAGGATTACCCAGTTTTCAATTCTGAATGCCATCAAGCTGTCGCCGCCAAACTCCATCAACGAGCTGGCTGAGCTTCTCGGCATGGAGCGGACATCACTCCAGCGAACGGTTGAAAAACTGATTGCCAAGGGTTTGCTGCAGTCCCAGCCAACAGGCCATAAACGTTCACTGGGCCTGGCTCTGACACCGGAGGGCGAGGAAATTTACCAGCAGGCATTGGCACGATGGGAAGAAGCTCACAGTGAGTTCACCGATATGGTAGGAGCAGATGACTGGTCAGGAACCGTAGGAAAACTCCGGCGCTACAGCAGTAAACTCCAATCTACCCTTTGATATCGATTCAGCCGCCGTCGCTCATAGACGCAAGCAGAGCTTCGATCTCAGACTCAGTGTAGCGGGGAGTTATGTGTTGCGGGCAATTCCAGTCAAAGCCTTCGACTCGAATGACCATGCCCTTCTCTACTTTTGCGTGATAGCTGTCGTCCTGCAGGTCGTCCAGAATCGACGGCTGGTCTGGACCCACAAGCATCATCCTGCCGAGTAGTTTCAACCTCCTACGGTTCGGATAGTCCATCAGGAACAGCGCCACGCGATCATTGGTCAGGACGTTTCCCGTTGTGACGTACTGACGATTGCCTGAGTAATCAGCGAACCCGATGGTCGACTGGTCTAATACCTTCAAAAAACCAGCCGGCCCTCCCCGATGCTGGATGTAAGGCCAGCCTGTCTCACTCACGCTGGCAATATAGAAGCTGTCACGGGCCTCAATGAAGGTGCGCTCCCGTTCCCTGAGCAGATGGTTTCGGTCGGGGCCGGTCTCAATGGACGAGTAACCCGACCGGCTGCCCATTTGCTCCTGAACCTGCTTGACGGTCGGGGTAAAGGCAATTTCCGCAAACTTGTGGGCCATGCTGGGCTCCTGAAGGTCTCTAGGGGCTGTGTTCCTGTTACCTATCAGTCACCCAGCCGGCTCAAGTGTTACATCGCGTCGCCATTATTTTAAACAGCCTCAAATCTCGACCCTGTAGACGGACTCAGCGTTGATCCCAGATACCCGTCTTTGCCACTTCTTCGGCGAATGCAGCGAAGTCTTTCGGCGGGCGCCCAAGTGCCTGTTGAACCCCATCGGTCAAATGGGCGTTGCGGCCATCCAGAACCGTTGCGAAGAGATAATCCAGCATCCAGACAACATCTTCTGGCGCTCCGGAGTTTTCCATTTCTGCGATGAAGCCATCATGAGGTACGTCGATGAATGAAATCTCGCGGCCGGTCGCCCGAGAAAGGTCTTTGGCCACATCTGCGAAGGTCATCAATCTTGGTCCCGTCACTTCATAGATATGGCCGTTGTGGTGTTCCTCAGTTAACGCAGCGACAGCCACGTCTGCAATGTCGTCGACATCCACGAAAGGCTCGACCTGATCGCCCGCTGGCAGAGTGATGGCACCATTCAAAACCATGTCGATGAAT
>JAWWAT010000261.1:0-5497 GCA_033721635.1 Marinobacter sp.
CAGGTCAGCTGGTCACCGATCGCGCGGTGAAGCAGCGCAGCCGTCACCGAGGAGTCGACACCGCCGGACAGGCCAAGCAGTACCTTGTCAGTGCCAACCTGCTCGCGAATCTGCTGAACCGCATCATCCACAATCTTGGCCGGCGTCCAAAGGGCTTCGCAGTTACAGATATTCAGGATGAAATGCTCGAGAATCCGCTTGCCCTGCAGGGTATGGGTAACCTCGGGGTGGAACTGAACACCGTACAGATTCCGGCTGAGATCCTGCATTGCCGAAATCGGCGCGCTCTCGGTGGAGGCCAGCAGCTCAAACCCCTCCGGCATCGCCACAACCTTGTCGCCATGGCTCATCCAGACATCCAGCAACGACTCACCGGCCGGGGTCAGGTGATCGGTGATATCGGCCAGAAGCGGCCCCTTGGCACGAACCTTTACCTGGGCATAGCCGAACTCACGCTTCTCGGAGCTGGCCACGCGGCCTCCAAGCTGCTCTGCCATGGTCTGCATGCCGTAACAGATGCCGAGAATCGGAATGCCACGGTCAAACAACCCTTCCGGGGCCCGGGGACCGCCCAGTTGGGTAACCGACTCGGGACCACCCGCGAGAATAATCCCTTTGGGATTAAACTCATGAAGCTCTTCATCAGTGATATCGAACGCCTTGATCTCACAGTAAACGCCGATCTCGCGAACACGGCGGGCAATCAGCTGGGTGTACTGGGAACCGAAATCGAGAATCAGGATGCGGTGGTCGTGAATGTTCTGGGCCATGGAGTCCTCGGAGCTGAATAAACAACGCGGCCCTCTGGGGGCCGCGTCTGGTGGGGCAATGATTAACCGATACGGTAGTTGGGCGCTTCTTTGGTAATCGTCACGTCGTGAACATGGCTTTCGCGCATGCCGGCGTTGGTGATGCGCACAAATTCCGGCTTGGTGCGCATTTCTTCCATGTTGGCGCTACCGGTGTAGCCCATGGAGGCCCGCAGACCGCCGATCAATTGATGCACGATATTACGCATCGGCCCCTTGCAGGCAACCCGACCTTCGATCCCTTCCGGCACCAGCTTTTCAATGCCCTTGCTGGCATCCTGGAAGTAACGGTCGCTGGAACCCTGACCCATAGCGCCGATAGAACCCATGCCACGATAAGCCTTGTAACTGCGGCCCTGGAACAGCTCTACTTCGCCCGGCGCCTCATCGGTACCAGCCAGCAGGCTGCCGATCATGACGCTGTGGGCGCCGGCAGCAATCGCCTTGGCGATATCGCCAGAGAACCGGATGCCACCATCGGCAATCAGCGGAACGCCGCGGTCTTTCAGGGCTGCTGCGACATTGGAAACCGCCGAAATCTGGGGGACGCCAATACCCGCAACAATGCGAGTGGTGCAGATGGAACCGGGACCGATACCCACCTTGACGGCGTCCGCGCCAGCATCTGCGAGGGCGATTGCAGCATCTGAGGTGGCAATGTTCCCGCCAATTACCTGCACATCCGGGAAGTTCTTCTTGATCCAGCGAACTCGCTCGATGACACCTCGGGAATGCCCGTGTGCCGTGTCCACCACGATCACATCAACGCCGGCTTCGGCCAGCGCGGTAATCCGTGCCTCAGTGTCACCGCCGGTGCTAACCGCAGCACCAACCCGAAGACGACCCTGATCATCCTTGCAAGCCAGAGGATAATCCTTGGCTTTCTGGATATCCTTAACGGTGATCAGTCCGCGCAGCTCGAAATTGTCATTAACCACCAGAACCTTCTCAATCCGGTGACGATGCAGCAGCTCTTTCACTTCCTCGAGGCAGGCACCCTCCTCGACTGTCACCAGCTTGTCCTTGGGCGTCATGATGTCCCGAACCAGCGTATCCATGCGGCTTTCGAACCGGATGTCACGGCCAGTCACGATACCGACCAGATCATGACCATCAACAACCGGCAGACCGGAGATGCTGTTGGCCATGGTGATGTCAACGAGTTCGCGAACCGTGGTTTCAGGCGATACAGTAATCGGATCCTTCACGACACCGCTTTCGAACTTCTTGACCTTGCGAACAGACGCCGCCTGTTGCTCAACGGTCATGTTCTTGTGCATGATGCCGATACCGCCTTCCTGAGCCATTGCGATGGCCAGCTCTGCGTCCGTAACGGTATCCATGGCGGACGACAGTAGTGGAATATTGAGGGTGATACCCTTGGTCAGTTGAGTCTGCAGGCTGACTTCATGGGGCAGTACTTCTGAATATCCGGGAACCAGCAGAACGTCATCAAATGTGAGGGCTTCTTCGGCAATTCGCAGCATTGGGATCCGCCTTTTGATCGTGCTAAGTTGGGAATTTCCGTGCCGTACCCGCGGCGGTACGACAAAGCAAAATCCTTAATCGATCTATTATAATGGGGCTCTTGAGGACAGTAAACCGGCCCTTTTTTAAGGTTCGATTGCATCTTTTTGAAATTTCGCTATTTTTACCCTCCCTCTTTTCGGCTATTGCGTATGTATAACGACGGATCAGGACCGGCGACGCCGCACCTTCAGGACACCCGGCCCCGGGCACTCAGTGTCAGTGAGCTCAACCACCAGGCCAGACACCTGCTCGAATCCAGTTTTATGCAGGTATGGGTGGAGGGCGAACTTTCCGGATTTTCACGGCCCTCCTCCGGCCACTGGTACTTTTCCCTGAAAGACCGCAAATGCCAGGTTCGCTGCGCCATGTTCCGGGGCATGAACCAGCGCATCCGCACGCCACCAAAAGAGGGCGACCAGGTGCGCATCCGCGGCAAGGTGACCCTCTACGAGAACCGGGGCGATTTCCAGATTATCGTTGAACACGTTGAGCCTGCCGGTCTTGGCGCCCTCCAGCAGGCTTTCGAGGAGCTCAAGCGGAAACTGCTGGCCGAGGGGCTTTTTGAACAGGCCCGCAAGAAACCTTTGCCCTCGCTGCCCAGGCACATTGGCGTAGTCACCTCACCCACCGGCGCCGCGATCCACGACATTCTCACCGTTCTGGCGCGGCGGTGTCCGGCTATCCCGGTAACGCTCTATCCCACTGCCGTTCAGGGCAAAGCAGCTACCGCTGACATCGTACGTGCCATTAAAGCTGCCCAGAACCACGGAGTTGCCGATGTATTAATTGTTGGTCGTGGCGGCGGCTCCCTGGAGGATCTCTGGTGTTTCAATGAAGAGTCAGTGGCACGCGCCATTGCCGCTTGCAGCATTCCCACCGTCAGCGCGGTCGGACATGAGGTGGATGTCACCATTGCCGATTTCGTAGCCGATCTTCGGGCCCCGACGCCCTCGGCGGCCGCCGAAAAGATTTCGCCAGACCAATCAGACTGGCTCAAACAACTGCAAGAACGGGAATTTCGGTTATCCAACGCCGTCGGGCTGGCTCTGAAGCGCCTGAGCACCCAGCTTGGACACCTGAGCGCCCGGTTGCGAGACCCAAGAAGGGAGCTTCTGGAGAAAGCCCAACGGATGGATGAGCTCGAGATGCGCCTTCGGAAAGCCATTCGACAGCGCCTGACGACCGTTGGCGTGCGCAATGATCATCTGCACCAGAGACTGGTCATGCAGTCGCCGCGCCGCCAGCTCTCGGATAGTCAGGACGCGCTGCGGCGCGTGAGCGAGCGATTGGTTTCAATAATGCAGCAGGACCTGAAGCAGCGTCGCGACAACCTGGAACATGCAGCGCAGACCCTGAATGTGGTCAGTCCTCTGGCGACTCTGGGGCGGGGCTATTCCATCGTACGCGACGACAACGGAAACATTCTTCGGGATGCCTCAAGTGTAGAACCGGGCGATACCATTTCCGCCCGCGTTGCACGTGGTGAAATGACTGCGAAGGTGACTTCAGTCAAATCTGCAGAAGAAACTGGCCCCTAGACCCCCAAGACTAAGCCAATGGTCTACTAGTCCATGATTTCAAACGGCCTAAAGTTGTCAGGAAACATACTAAAACAACAACAGGCACGATGAGGTGGAATGTATGGACTACCACTCGGAGTTCCGGCGGTCGATAGACAAACCGGACGACTTCTGGCGTGAACAGGCGGAGAAAATTGACTGGATCGAACCGCCGAAAACCATCTGGCAGCCAACCGACAACGGCCACGGGCAGTGGTTTCCCGACGGCACCCTGAACACGTGCGATGTCGCTCTGGATGCGAACATCCGCGCGGGTCGTGGCGAGCAGAAAGCCCTGATCTACGATTCTCCGGTTACCGATACCCAGCGCACCTACACGTACAACGAACTCACCAATGAAGTTGCACGATTTGCTGGCGCCCTGAAGGACCGCGGTATCACCAAGGGCGATCGGGTCATCATCTATATGCCTATGATCCCGGAAGCCGTTATTGCGATGCTGGGATGCGCACGGATTGGCGCCATTCACTCCGTGGTCTTCGGCGGTTTTGCCGCTCACGAGCTGGCCGTACGCATTGATGACGCAAAACCCAAGGCCGTAATTACCGCCTCCTGCGGCATCGAAGTCACCAAGGTGATCGAGTACAAACCGCTGGTCAACAAGGCCATCGATCAGGCCAGCCACAAACCGGAAACCTGCATCGTTTACCAGCGCCCTCAGGTGCAGGCCGATCTTCAGGCTGGCCGGGACCACGACTGGAACGAACTGATGAAAACGGCCAAAGCGGCCGACCCGGTGCCCGTGAAATCAACCGACCCGCTCTATATTCTTTACACCTCCGGCACCACCGGTAAACCCAAAGGCGTGGTGCGTGATAATGGCGGGCATGCGGTTGCGCTGAACTACAGCATGAAACTCGTTTACGACGCCAAACCCGGTGATGTGTACTGGGCAGCCTCTGACGTTGGCTGGGTCGTCGGCCACAGTTATATTGTTTATGCCCCGCTGTTTGCCGGCTGCACCACCATCCTTTACGAGGGCAAGCCGGTGAAAACGCCGGATGCCGGTGCCTTCTGGCGGGTGGTTCAGGACCACAAAGTGAATATGCTGTTTACCGCGCCCACCGCATTCCGCGCCGTGCGGAAGGAAGACCCGGAAGCGGATCAGCTGTCACGCTACGACATCAGCTCACTGAAACGCCTGTTCCTGGCCGGCGAGCGCCTTGATCCGGCCACCTATGAATGGCTGAAGGAACATACCGGCCTGCCAGTGCTTGACCACTGGTGGCAGACTGAAACCGGCTGGGCCATTTGCTGTAATCCGGTGGGTATCGAATTGATGGCCACCAAACCGGGATCAGCAACCGTCCCCTCTCCCGGCTACAACGTTCAGGTGGTGGACATGAATGGCCGGCAGATGCCTGCCGGCGAACAGGGTCAGATTGCCGTGAAACTGCCTCTGCCACCGGGTTGCATGATGACGGTCTGGGGCGACGACGAGCGCTTCCGAAAAACCTATCTGGAACCGATATCCGGATTCTACAGCTCCGGCGACGGAGGCTTTATCGACGATGACGGCTATGTGTTCGTCATGGGCCGCACCGATGACGTGATCAATGTGGCTGGCCACCGGCTTTC
>JAWWAT010000262.1:0-5490 GCA_033721635.1 Marinobacter sp.
CAGCAGCAGAACGGCGCCCGCGATAAGTGTTTGCCAGAAGGCATAGGTGATGGCTGGCATTCCCTGGGAAGTGGCTGCTTTCGCCAGGGCCAGCATGAGTGCGATCAGAAATCCATTGGCCAGCAGTAGGCCCCAAATGACGGTCTGGGAGGGAATAATCGAACGCTGCGCTGTGGCTATCATCACTGAGTGCTCCGGTTTTTGAAGGGGGGTCACCGGTAGTCAGTTTGCCGCAATCGATTAAGTTGATAATTGGGCTTAGCCGAATAATACTCCTTCCAAATCAGAAATAATCAGGAGGCTTCATTGGCCACAGACAAGCTGGTAGCAATGAACATTTTCAGACGCGTTGCAGAGCTGGGCAGCTTTACCCGAGCTGCAGACGATCTAGAGATCACTGCGGCAACGGTGAGTAAACATATTGCCTTTCTAGAGCGAGATCTGGACACGAAGCTTATTAATCGGACCACTCGCCGCATGAGCCTGACCGATGCCGGATTCGCCTTTCTGAAGCGTACACAGGCCCTGCTGGATGAACTGGAAGACGCTGAGTTGGAGGCAAGAGGTTTTCAGGCGGAGCCTCGAGGAACGATAAGGCTGAATGTGCCCATGTCGTTCGGCCTGACCCATATAACAGAGGCTGTCGACAGTTTTCTCGACCTTTATCCGGAAATTGATATCGACCTTCAGCTGAGCGATCGAATGGTTGATCTGGTGGAGCAGGGCGTCGATATCGCTATTCGGGTTCGGAGCTCGCTGGCCGATTCGAGCCTTCTTGCCAGACCACTCAGAAAGTCCAGAAACATCGTTTGTGCGTCACCGGGGTATCTGGAGGGTGTGCCAGAGATTAAAGCCCCCTCGGATCTGGCCCAACACAACTGTTTGACGTTCAGCCTCCACGACCGACCAAGGGTCTGGGAGCTCGGTGATCAGGAGGTGTTGGTCAGCGGTAACTATCGAACGGACAGCAGCCTGGCAATCCGCCAGAGTCTTTTAAGGGGAGCCGGCGTTGGTTTATTGCCAAGGTTTCTCGTCCAGGGCGATATTGAAAAAGGCGCACTGATTCCCCTGTTACCCAACTTCCCGCCCCAACCCTACACTGTATTCGCCCTGTTTCCGCCGGGGCGGAAGCAACCCACCAAGGTTCGACTGCTGCTTGACCACCTTGACCAGCACTTGGGCGAGAAGCCCTATTGGGAATAGCGCTGATCCCGCGGCTTATCTTCTGGCTATTTCCATTTTGGAAAATATGTAGTTCTGCTCCGTCCGTTTTTTGAGGCTTAGAAGTTTCATAAAGTTGCTACTTCAACCTGAAGGAGGCAACCCCCCATGAACCGTCGAACCGCACTTTTCCACTCTCTCTTTCTTTCCACGTTGCTGGCGCCCGCTATGGTACTGGGCGCCGATGTGGCCTCCAGCCCCTGGGGGCCGGATGATGAAATTGGTCGCTTGAACATGATTACCCCGGAATCCCGAAAAGCGGCGCTGGAGAACCTGAACCCGGCGACAACCTACGATCTTAGCGTTGAGTACTACATCGGCATGCCCAGCTGGCAGGAAGCAGGAGACCCTCGATTCCAGATGTGGATGACCCATACTCCTAAGGGCACCCAAGTGGACGATCCCATGTCGGTAGGCGACGAGATGAACGCGCACGTCAGCTACACAGGCTCAGCATTCTCAATGTACGCGCACACGGGCACCCATATTGACGCACTTAACCATTTCGGCCTGAACGGCAAGGTCTGGAATCATTTTTCCGCTGAGGAGCATTTGGGCGACCGGGGTTGGAATCGGACAGGCGTAGAGAAACTGCCGCCGATTATTGCCCGGGGCGTGCTGCTGGATATTCCCGCGGCAAAAGGCCTTGACGAGCTTTCGCCCGGCTATCGAATTACGCGGGAAGACATCAAATACACGCTGACCGTTCAGGGGACCGATATTGCCCCGGGCGATGTGGTGCTGATTCGCACCGGCCGCATGCGCCATTACAGCGATGGACGCCGCTTTATGGTCAATGCGCCTGGGCTGGGAATGGATGCAGCGCACTATTTGGCCGGAGACAAGCAGGCATTGTCGCTGGGCGCTGACAATCTGAGCTTTGAGGCATTCCCGTCCGAGGACAGCGAAAACTACGTGCCCGTGCATACTTACCTGCTAGCCCAGCAGGGCGTCACGATTATGGAACTGGTAAACCTGGAGCAACTGGCAGAAGACAAGGTGTACGAGTTCGCGTTCATTGGAACACCTCTAAAGATTCGTGGCGGAGACGCCGCTCCGTTGCGGCCAATTGCAATACCGTATGCCTCTAATCGCTAATTGCCGATCTTTGAATCTTTGCTGGAGATATCGCTATGAACATTCACGAAGCCCTGGACTGGCGTTACGCCGTCCGCGAGTTTTCACCCGAAAAGCTTGATGCCCAAACGGTGGAAACACTGGTGGATGCCGCCCGCAAGAGCGCCTCTTCCTATGGATTGCAGCCTTACAAAATTCTGGTTGTCGAGAGTAAATCGGTTCGGCAGGACCTGCTGCCCTATTCGTTTGGCCAGCAAAAAGTATTGGACTGCTCGCACTTGATTGTGTTCGCGGCACAGACGGACATTGGCGATCACACGGTCGACAGATATGTCACGCAGTTTGTGAAGACCCGGGGTGTCCCTGCAGAGGAGATCTCCGGCTATGTGACACACATGAAAGGGGCTCTTGCAGCCAAATCCCAGGCAGAGAAGCGGGCGTGGTCGCACCAGCAGGCCTATATTGCTTTGGGGACCCTGCTCACGGCGGCAGCCTCCATGCGTGTAGATAGCTGCCCGATGACCGGTTTCGATCATAAGGCCTACGATGAAGTACTTGGATTGGCAAAGCTTGGCCTTGAGACTACTGCCATCGTTGCCCTGGGTTGCCGCAGTGCCCGTGACCGAACTTCCGGCCTACCGAAAGTGCGTTTTGATTACGACGATCTGGTGATCAGCATGTAAGTGATACCCGTGCGATTTGTTGGTCTGGCTGGTGTTCCTTGGCTATAGGGTATAGGTTCGGAGGAACGGCATTTCATTTTCAGGCACGCTGCCGTTCAAAAGGAGCACCAGCTCAATGAAGGTTTTTACCAACCCGGTTGGTTCCGGAAATCTCTGGTTTGACAATCTGACCACAGCCCAGGGGACACCGGTTGCATACGATCCACAGGCAAGGTCTTTCGTTCCGATGCCGCCCTTTTGCGCGAACCGGAACATCATCGGCTGCAACTGGATTGCGCCTGAACAGGGGGCTTTCTGTCGTTCCTGCTCGATGACTGCGCTGGCACCCGACCCCAATATTCCTAACGCCATGCCCAATTGGGCCGAGACAGAAGCCGCCAAGCGCTGGGTGCTGGACAATCTAGGCCGTTGGCACTGGTTCCGTCCGGAGGATCCGGGCACCCGCCCCGTTTTCCACATGTTGGCCGAGGGGCTGACCCCGGTTGCCATGGGCCACGCGAACGGCGTGGTAACCATCAGTGTCGCAGAGGCGGACCCGGTGGTTCGGGCCACCCGGAGACAGGCCCTGGACGAGCCCTATCGAACCATGATCGGCCATATGCGCCATGAAATCGCCCATATGCTCTGGTGGCGCCTGAGTCTACGGGAAGATTTTCTGGATGCGTTCCGTGGGATGTTTGGTGATGAACGCGCCGATTATCCGAAGGCCCTTGAGTATCATTACCATAATGGGCCGCCGGAAGACTGGCGACTGTTCTACCTGACCAGTTATGCCTCCGCGCATCCTCACGAGGACTGGGCCGAGACTGCTGCTCACCTGCTGCACCTGACCGACATCACCGACAGCCTGGTGTCATCAGGTCTGACATCGCCGGAAGTGCCGCGACAGGGCTGGGACCCTTACTCGGAGCCCGACACGGGAATGCTGATCAACGTTGCGGCGTCGCTGGCCATCCGGGTGAACCATGTGAACCGGTCGATGGGCCTGTCTGACCTTTACCCGTTTGTCCTGTCCGAAACGGCGCAACGCAAGCTTGCGTTTGTGCACGACTGGTTGCGCCGGGGAGCCCAGGGCCTGTAAAGCGATTGAGCGCCGGTCAATCAGGCCGGCGCTACACCAAAGAGCCACTGGTGGGCCCAAACCACCATAATCACATACACCGCCAAACCGCCAACGACCGCAATAACGTCATTGGCCTTGGTGGCTGGCAACGTTGTGATAGCTCGCTGGGTTCTGCGCTTCATTGAAATTCGGTCGGCCACGGCCCAGGCCAGGAAGGAGCCGAAAAGCAGAATATCGTGGAGCATCCCGTTCGCCAGAAGGTGAGCCAGAGCCCAGAGTTTGACGGCAATGAGCATGGGGTGCTTCAGTTTTGCCTTGATCTTACCCGGGAGGTAGGTGGCGAACAGCAGGGGAAACACAGGGACGAGTAGCAAAAATGCTAGATGTTTAAGCCAGGCGGGTGGCACGTAGATCACGGTGGGATCCATCCGGGCGGCGCCGTAACCCCAGACGATCAAGACCAGACCTGCAAGGGCCACCAGAGAATAGAGCCCTTTGAAGGCCCCCTCGCCCATGGAGGCGTTCATCCGATTACGCAAAGGCTCATTCACAATGGAAAGTGAATGCACGCCGAGAAACAGTACCAGACCAACAATCAGTGTGGTCATTTGCAAAACTCCTTGTCGCTTTATGTGAGTGCTTCGTGAACGGCAGGGCTATCTTCCTTAGCAAGCCCTAATACATTGAATCGCCAATAGTATAGGAAACCGGGACAGAAGCTGCCTGAGCGTTTATGATCGGCGATCTGATTCACCGGACTGAAAAGGCGCCCATGAAGTTTCCCAAGGTCACTGTTGCACTCGTATCTGCCGCCCTGCTGTTTGTTCTATGGGACCAGACCCGCGAGCAACCCCAGCCGGTCGACGCCAGTCGCCTGACCAATCTGCGGGCTAATCCAGTGGAGCTGAGCGCCGCCGTCGACTGGATTTTTGGGCAAATCCCGCAATTCTGTTCAGACGCCACTGGTGAGGGCAGTGGCGCCGGGGCTCACGGTGATTGCGTCGAAAAAGCCGAGGCACGAACGTCTACTTGCCGTCGGATGCTTTATGACCAATTCCCGAGTGTGGTTGCTTCAGAGACAACTCTTCGAGACGTTTCGCTGACCGCAATGAACTGCGTTGTGCCGAGATCAGGGCTCATTGAATAACCGGTTATTACCAGTTTATTTCCTGAAAAATCTCGGATTTCGTTCAATGAAAGAGTCAATCCAACGCTCCAGAAATGAGCGTTGCTCAGGGTTCTTCAGATAACGCCAGCCCAGGACGGAAATGACCAGGGCCCCGGTCGCATCCACGATGAGATCCCACATGGTATCCGTCAGTCCGGATGGGTCGCCAAGCATGGGTTTTTGCATATTCATGCCGAATACCGAATCCATGGTGAACTCGAAAATTTCCCACAGTGCACCCACGCCCAGTGCAAACATGAATGCGAAAAATGCGACGA